>CAZMMN010000025.1:0-12035 GCA_964567405.1 uncultured Rickettsiaceae bacterium
TTACATTTTTTGCCTCAAAGGGGTCAATAGCTGATTACAATCTACAGTAATAACAACTATTTTATCTTTCACTTGAGAACCTATTGCTTTTTAGTGTATAAATATTTATCCCTACCTAGAGTATAATATTAAAGTTCTTATGAAAAATAATAACGCAGAATCTGAAGAAATTATAAACACTAATGTTGTTTCAGTATCATGCAATGGCAAAGAAGCCCCATTTGATCACCCTTTAATCTACTTAAAAACAAATAATATCAGCAAGACTATTTCTTGCCCTTATTGCAGCAAAAAATTTGTATTTGCATCAAATAGGGAATAAGAAAATTCTAGCGTTGCGTGAGAGAAAATGAAGATCAAACTGCTATCAGAATTTACAATTAACCGCATTGCCGCTGGCGAAGTCGTAGAACGCCCTGCGTCGGTTATTAAAGAACTAGTAGAAAATGCCATTGATGCGGGAGCAAGCAAAATAGACGTTATTATCGAGCAAGCTGGCAAAAACCTAATAATCGTCGCAGATGATGGAATAGGCATGTCGGCAGAAGAACTTGCAATTGCGGTAGAAAGACATACTACTTCCAAGCTTGATGAAGACGATTTATTTAATATAACCACCTTAGGCTTTAGAGGAGAAGCTTTACCCTCGATTGCGTCAGTAAGCAAAATACTAATTGCCTCGCGCGCGCAAGGAAGTGCTCACGCTCATCAGCTTGAGTTGCACGCTGGTCATAAGAAACAAATCAAGCTAGCATCTCATGAAGCAGGCACTAGAGTGGAAATAAGGGATCTGTTTTTCAATATTCCTGCCAGGTTAAAATTTCTGCGTAGTGACAAAACTGAGCTTAATTCTATTATTGATTTAGTAAAAAAGATTGCTCTTACCCATCCCTCTATTGCTTTTAGCTTGTCAACTCCAGAGAGAAGCCTAATTAAAACAACAAAAAGAATCTCAGCTGATCATAAAGACGCGCTAAAACAAAGAATCGCTGAAATACTAGGCAGCAATTTTACCGATAATTCTATTGGTTTTGAGGCGCACTATCCTCCGGTAGAAATTATAGCCTATGCGGGGTTGCCAACTTTTACCAGAGCCACTGCCGAAGATCAGTTTCTATTTATCAATAATAGACCAATAAAGGATAAAGCGCTAAGCATAGCATTGAAAGTAGCATATCAAGACTATATAGCAAGAGAGCGCTATCCGGCAGCAATTATTTACCTAAAGATTGATCCTCATCTCGTAGACGTAAACGTACACCCCGCTAAAAGCGAGGTTAGATTTCACGATCCAATACTTATACAGCAACTATTGATTAAAGTTCTCAAAGAAGCGCTAGCGCAAAATAGCCAAAAAGTTTCTAGCACTATAGCTGACTCTGCCTTAGGTTTTTTTGGTCTACCGCAAGCTCCTCCGCCGCCAGATAAAACACTCAGCTCCTCAAATGCTCTTCCTAGCTATTTCAGCGATATCCAATCGCCGTCTTTAGCGAGCTCTAAAAATAATATGAACAAATCTTTCCAAATTGCCGAAGATAATAAGGAGTACAAACAACTAAGAACGCAATTGGTAGAACCAGCAACTACTCCTACCTCACATACTACGGAAAATGAGCAAGATTATTGCCATAATCCGTTAGGAATGGCTAAGGCGCAACTTCACCAGACTTATATTATTTCTCAAACTAAGGAAAGCATAATAATTATTGATCAACACGCTGCCCATGAGCGCTTAACATATCAAAAAATCAAGCAAGAGCTTAAAGAAAGCTCTTTAATAAAACAAAGGCTACTAATACCAAGAATAGTAGAACTACCAGACAGCAAGAGAGCAGAGGCTCTCTACTCTAAAAAAGAAGAAATGGCAAAGCTCGGCTTAACAATAGAAAAATTTGGCGAGCAATCAATTATAGCGCTAGAAGCACCAAGTATTATTAGCACCGTTAATATTGAGCAGCTTATTCATGATTTGGCTGATAATCTGTTAGAATGCGACGAAAATAATTGATCGAGTAATTAAGTTATATGCCTGTCATTACTCTGTCAGAGCAGGACGGAACTTATCTATCCAAGAAATGAATGAATTATTAAGGCAAATGGAAAAAACGCCTTTTACAGCGCAGTGCATTCATGGACGCCCTACTTATATTGAATTAAAATTAAAAGATATTGAAAAATTATTTGGGCGGAAGTAAAGTAGTCAGACAAGTCTGCGATGGGGATTAGACCAAACACTTAATATTTCTTAAATAGACAATCAGAGTAATCATATCCTAATGCTAAATTATACCAGTATATTTGCCAGACATATAGACCAAGTAAAACAAGAACAAAGATATAGAGAATTTGTCATTATAAAACGTACTGTAGGTCAATTTCCCTATGCTCACTATTTACCTCAAAACAAAAATGCGGTGTTGTGGTGCCTTAATGATTATCTTGGTATGAGTCAGCACCCAGCAGTTTTAACTGCTGCAAATCATGCTTTGCTGGAGTATGGGGTAGGCTCAGGCGGCACTCGTAACATTGGCGGCAATAACATCTGCCTAACTGAACTGGAGAGAGAGCTTGCCAGCCTACATCAAAAAGAAGCAGCGCTAGTTTTTACCTCTGGCTATGTAGCCAATGATACTACTTTATGCAGCCTTGCTAAAATAATGCCTGATTGCGTCTTTTTTTCCGATGAACAAAACCACGCTTCGATTATAGCTGGAATACGCAACTCACGAGCTGAAAAACATATATATAAACATCTTAATGCTGAACATCTAGAAGAGCTGTTAAAAAAGACAGAAAGCAGCAAACCTAAAATTATTGTTTTTGAATCTGCTTATTCCATGAATGGGATGTTTTCGCCCATAAAGAAAATATGCGAGCTGGCTAAAAAATATAATGCGCTAACTTTTATTGATGAAGTACACACCGTAGGGCTATACGGCAAAGAAGGAGCAGGTATTGCAGCATTACATAATTGCGCCGCGGAAATTGATATAATTCAGGGCACTCTTGGGAAAGCCTACGGTACTATAGGAGGTTATATTACCGCAAAAAGACCGCTAATAGAAGCCATCCGACTTACTGCTCCCGGATTTATATTCACTACTTCTCTCCCGCCAGTAATTGCCGCGGCCTCTATCGCCAGCATACGCCACCTGAAAACCTCTAACACTGAACGGGAAGCTCATCAGAAGGTAATAGCAAAAGTTAAACAATCTTTCACTGAAGCTAAAATTAATTATCTACAAAATGATAGCCACATTATTCCTATTATTATAGGTGACCCCATTAAAGTTAAAGAAGCCTCACGCTTGCTCATGGAGGAATATGCAATTTATGTACAGCACATTAATTTTCCCACAGTTGCGAAAATGACTGAAAGGTTGAGGATTACCCCTACTCCTTATCATACAGATAAAATGATTGAAGATCTGACTATAGCGCTTAAAAATATTTTTAAGTCTTTAGAAATTACTTATCATGATCAAGCAGCATAGCTACAGACTTCATGGCACTGACTTTTCCTAATATCAATCCAGTGATTATTGCTGCCGGACCACTCGCAGTGTCTTGGTACTCATTGTCTTACGTTGCAGGCATTATATTAGCGTGGATTTTAGCTAGTAAGATTGTAATGCGCTTTGAACTTAAGAATATCTCAAAAAAGAACTTAGAAGATTTTATTAGCTGGGCAATTATTGGAATTGTCATTGGTGGCAGGTTAGGATATGTGTTATTTTATAATCCCTTAAAATATTTAGAGGAACCGCTAGAGATTTTCAAGACTTATAAAGGAGGAATGTCTTTTCACGGTGGTGTAGTTGGGCTTAGTTTAACTGCCTATGCTTTTAGCAAAAGAAATAATATTAATTTTTTTACCTTAATGGATATTCTTTCTCTTACCGCCCCTATTGGACTAGGACTAGGAAGAATAGCCAATTTTATTAATGGCGAACTATACGGCAGAGTGACCAACGTACCATGGGGAATGATTTTCCCGGACAGCGATATGCAAGTGCGCCACCCAAGCCAGCTTTATGAAGCTTTTTTAGAAGGGGCAGCATTATTTTTAATCTTAATTTACGCTTTATTTAAATATAAAACTATCAATATTCCAAGTTTAAGTTCTGCCATTTTTTTAATTGTTTATTCTATCTTCCGTATGTTTATAGAATTATTTCGGGAACCAGATTTGCATATTGGCTTTATTTTTTCCTATATAACTATGGGACAGTTAATATCATTTTTTATGTTGCTAGTTGGTTTATATTTACTTGCTAAAATTCAATGGCGCTAGACTCTCACATCAGACAGATTATCAAAAAATCAGGCTATATTGAGGTAGATGTAATGATGAGAGAGGTCTTATCATCTCGTCCTTTATCCTATTACCGTCATCTAGCTAATATTGGAATGAAAGGAGATTTTGTCACAGCTCCAGAAATCTCGCAGCTATTTGGAGAGATTATAGGGGTATGGTGCATAGAGCAATGGCAACGTCTTGGCAGTCCGCGCAAGATCAATTTAGTGGAACTTGGACCAGGGCAAGGAACAATGCTAAGAGATATACTAAGGATAGCGCGTTTAAGACCGCAATTTTATGAGGCATTAACAATCGAGCTAGTTGAAATTAATCCAAACTTCATCAAGCTGCAAAAACAACAACTCTCACCACTTGGCATAGAAATTAAATGGCTAACGCAAATACATGATATTGCGTCGTTACCTTCAATCATAATAGCCAATGAGTTTTTTGACAGCTTGCCAATAAAGCAATACATTAAAATAAAAGATCACTGGCAAGAGTTAGTGTTTGTAGTAGAGCCAATAGATGCACAGATTAAGTTTGATAAAATAAGCATCAATAGAGAACTACAAAACCAGCTTCTGCATGACCACCCATATGCTTTTGACGGCGCAATATTGGAAGAATCGCCGCAATCTTTGGAAATAATAAGAGCAATTTGCGAGCACTTAAATAAAATAAGCGGCGTACATCTAATTATAGATTACGGTTATTACGTTCCCCCTTGGCAAAGAACACGCTATCAGTACAATCCTACACTACAGGCTATCAAAAATCATCAGTACCACCCACTACTTAGTACTTTAGGGGAAGCTGACTTATCAGCGCATGTAGATTTCTATGCCCTCAAAAAGACTGCCCATGAAAGAGGAAGATTTGCGATAGGACCTATTACCCAGCGGGAGTTTTTAATTCAAAATGGTATTTTGCTGAGAAGCAAGCTTTTGCAGCAAAAACTATCTGCTAAAGAAGCTTTATTAGTGGAAAAACAGACAAATTACCTTCTAGAAGAACAAAAAATGGGCACATTATTTAAAGTTTTATGCATAACTTAATTTCTCCCTGCTGCTTGCTCTTCACAGGCTTTATAAATATCTGTTTTTAGTCGTTCAAATTATAGAATTTGACAAAAATCACGTAATATACAAGAATATGTCACATACATAAACTTATGTAAATTAGTATATTACATACGCCCAAGGTAAAATTATGAAAACCTATAAAACTAGCGAGCACGAAAATAAGCTTGACCTTGAGGAGCTAATAAATTATGCTTCTCAAACACGTAGCCCAATATGTATTAAAGGCAAAAAAAGCACAGCCGTAATAATTTCGCATGAGGAATATAGAAATCTTAAAGAAACTCTATATTTACAATCTATACCAGGCTTTGCAGAATCACTGCATAAAGAACGAGCGCAACCAATAGAGGAGTGCACTGACAAACTTGATTGGTGATTTTTATGACCTTTTCTATTCGTTATAGTAAACAAGCGCAGAAAGATAGCAGAAAAATAAAGCAATCTGGTTTAAAACCCCAAGTAGAGAAATTACTTAACATACTTACCTCTAATCCTTGGAAAAATCCTCCTCATTACGAAAGATTGCTAGGCAATTTTAGCGGGTGTTATTCCCGCAGAATTAATAAACAACATCGTCTTATCTATGAAGTTTTAGAAAAAGAAAAGATTGTTAAAGTTCTTCAAATGTGGACTCACTATGAATAACGTAAGAATTTTCTAATTTTTATATTTCACCATTTACCCCTTCAAAAACCACATAATCGTCATTAATAATGGGGAAAATTTCTTTAGTAAAAGGAAATAGTTCCATTTTGCCGTCATTAAAATCAATTTCTATTATATCCCCAGCGCCAAAATTTAAAATATTTTTAATACTGCCTAGACTATTGAGAGAGCTGTCAACAACCTTCATTCCTTTTAAATCTTCCGCATAAAATTCCTCGTCTTCTAGTTGAGGCAAGTCTGCCCGCAAACAAAAAAGCTGACAGCCTTTAAGTCCATCTGCTTGCTGTCTATCATTAGCGCCTCCAGTTTTACAAATTACTCTACCGCTAGCATTTAGCCGGGCGCTAGTAATTTCGAATCTTTCTTTATCTTGGTTAATTAGCGGCAATTGGCAGATATTTAAGGCTGGATTAGTAAAAGATTTCACGACCACTTCTCCCTTAAGACCATGACTAGCAGTTATTATCCCAACTAAAATTGATTTATCTTTACTACTCATTCTTTACTCTTGCTATTATTCTGCTGCTCAGATTATTATCTTGGGTGACATAATAAATGTAAAGAGAAATGGAGTGCTTAAGAAAGTAATTGCTGGGATTATAATTTGTTGCTCATTGGGCATTTTTAGTATTGCAACCTCTTTGTTATTAATTGACTATGCCGCAGTCTATCAAGATTTTCTGGCAAACACTAAAATAACCAACTTGCCGCAAAATGTTAGTCGTATAAAAATAGTCAATTTCCCTATTCCTCATCTAGTAATAGACAATGTCAACGAACCAGATAAGTTTAAACTCCAAAAACTAGAAATTCATTTTTCTCTTTGGTCTTTACTTAGTTTTAAACCTAAAGCCACTTCCATCCAAATTGAAAAAGTCGACATCAACCATCCAGTTAGTAAGCTCAACCTAATGAACCACCCCCAATTAGTAACAAAATTAATCGATGCTAGATTCAATATAAATATTGCAGCACTTTCTCTCTTAGATGAAGAAAACAAGCCAAGCGTGGTTGCACAAGATGTTTTATTAACTCAAGAAGGCAGCACTAAAAGATTTTCTGGTAAAATCTCGGGGGGCACTAATTTCCAAGGAAGCATAAATACCGAGAATGACACAACGAATTTCCACTATAGTCTTACTAATAATGACTACGAAGTTAAACTCGTTGAAACTTACCAAGATAAGCAATTAAAAAATGGTAAAGTAAACTGCCGGATTAACAATGTGAATAGTTTTCTAGCATTTGCTCTTCCAGAGCTTAAGCTGGTTTTAGACAAAATGCATTTTAGGGAAAAAGTAAATGTTAGCTTTGATCTTTTATCAATAGCAGATTCTACAAAAATAGATAATATTGTCATAGACTCTCCTTCTATTGCTGGCATGGGCTCTATGATAGTCAGCAATAATAACGATAGGACTAATAGCAACATTAAGCTCAATTTTACAAAAATAGATTTAAGAACCTCGCCTGTCTCTTTTAGCCTTAGAGCACATCCTACTTTGCAAGCTGGATATACAAACAATCATTATGATAATGACAGGAAAATGCAGATGGATATTGTAATTGAACAGATTATCATCAGCGATAATAATGAGCTAGAGAAAGTTAAGCTTTCTGCTAACCTAATAAATGGCATAATATCTGTTGAGGAATTATCAGCTCAAATAGATTCCCAAGGCATATTTAAGCTCACAGGTAAGCTGGCTCAAGAGCAAGAGAACCACCAACCTATTTTTAATGGCAAACTCAACTTAGAATATGCCGATTTTAACCTCATTCTAAGCTTGATTGGCTACTCAAACCTTACAACAGAACAAGAGCTGCCTTTTTCCCTAAGCTCCACTCTAACTATAACGCCGCTCGCTATCTCTCTAACAGAACTATTATTCAATGCTAATAACACCCAAATAGAAGGAAATATTGCTAATCGTTACAACGAAGCTGTTCCTACAATTAAGGGTAATTTAAACTTTTCCGAAATAAACTTAAATCTTTTTCCTTGCCCAATAATTTCTCCTGCGATTAATTTTGCCAAAAATTTAGCCGAAAATATGCAGGATAAAGACTATCTTAATAAATTTATAGCTATTAGACAAATTCCTCAACTTACAGAACTAGACGTTAATTTTAATAATTTAACCTATCAAGATTTATTGCTAAAAAAGTTAAAATTTAAACTCGCGATCTCGCCAGGCAAAATTCAAATAGATAATCTTAATTTTATCAATGATGACAACTTTCTAATCGGCAGCGTTAAATTGTTAGCGACCGACCTTAACCCTCAACTAACTATAACGGTAGATGATGGTTACTGGCAGGTAAATTTTCTCTCTCCCACTTCACTATTGCATTTAAAGGAAAAGCTGCTAACAGAACTTAGTCTAGCTAAGGTTTTTTTTACCTTAAAATGTTTATCTCTAACACTGCAACAAGAGGAATTACTATTAAATAAATTAAAATTTCTTCTCTTCAATGATAATAACATCTTAAAAATTAGCGACTTAAGCGCTGATATATTCTCTGGCACCCTACAAGGAAGCGGTAACATTATATTAGAACCTTATACTATTAATTTAGCATATGCTCTTAATTCAATTGATTTAAGTACTATCCCCCAATCTTCTCTAAGCCAATTTTTACCTAATGCTGGGCTTGCAAGCTTAAATGGAGTAATTACCACGAAAGGCAATAGCTTGGAAGAGTTGCTGTATAACCTTTATACCGACTCAACTTTTATCGCCAAGGGCGTAAGAATAAATAACTTCTCTATTGATGATTTTATAGAGAGAATAAATGCTTCCAATTACCCGCTGGAGAATTTGGATACTGATCTTGATAGAGCCTTAACCAGCGGCATTACTAATATACTTAATTCCACCGCGAAAATGCAGCTATCTAAAGGCGATTTTCGACTGCAAGACATGATAATTCAGACTAAGAGAGCTTCCGCCTCTTTAGCGTCAACATTTAATATATATGATTTTAAACTAAATTTATTGTCTTTATTCTCTTTTTACATAGCCACTAATAATTTTTCTCCTGCTAATAAGCCTATAACTCTGGGAATAAACGCAAAAGGGACAATCTTTAACCCTCAAAAAACCGCCGATGCTAAAATGCTTAAGCAGTTTTTCTCCATACCTAATCAACCTTTAACCAGTCAATAAAATTTATGAATATCATCAAAATTTTCACTAAATATAAACTATTTGAAATCCTTATTCTGGGGATGATCAGCGGCATGCCGCTAGCTATTATCTTTTCCACTTTAAGCATTTGGTTAAAAGAAGCCAGTATAGATATTGCCCTCATTACTACTTTTAGCGTGGCAAGACTGCCATATTCCCTCAAAATTTTTTGGGCTCCATTGGTAGATTGCTTTAAGGCGCCACTGCTGGGAAAATTTGGTCACCGCAAAAGCTGGCTTATCTTATGCACGATTTTTACCAGCCTAACAATCTTTGCCATCAGCCGCATAAGCCCTGCTAGTTCTTTGGGTTCTCTTTATTTTTTAACCATTCTTCTGGGTATTTTTTCGGCAACCTTTGATATTAGTGTGGACGCTCTGCGAATAGAAAAGCTTAATGAAACTGAACAAGCAGCAGGAGGATCAATCGCAATACTTGGTCATAAACTCGGCATGCTTATTACCGGTGCGGGAGCGCTATATTTTACCCATATCTCTAATAATTGGTCGCAGACCTTTTTAGCAATTAGCATTATTCTTGCCCTATCTATAATTTTTATTATTACTGTTAAAGAAGATAAGATAATTAAAGATAGAGCGGATAATTTCTCAATCTCCTTCTTCCAGCAGCTTTTTCTTGCGCCGCTAAAAGACTTCCTAAGTAAAGAAAAAGCGCTGGCTATTCTTCTTTCTATAATATTTTTCAAGCTTGGCGATGCAATGCTTGGAGTGGTTAGCGGTCCATTTTACATAGAGCTTGGCTATACTAAAGAACAAATAGCGGTAGTCGTAAAGATCTACGGCTTGATTGCTACTATTCTTGGTTCCATAGCAGGAGGGATTGTAGTTTACAAAATTGGTAATTTTAAAGGATTAATTGCCACTGGCATTGCCCAAAGCCTTACTCATTTTGCTTTTATGTGGCTCAATCATCAAGAATTACACTTTACCTCCCTACTAGTCGCTATATCTATTGAGAATTTTGCTTGTGGGATGGGCTCAGCTGCTCTTGTGGTGTATATAAGCAGCTTATGCAATAAGAAATATACCGGCACGCAGTATGCTTTGCTTAGCAGCAGCGCGAGTCTATGCAATAACACCATAACTATCTATGGAGGCAGCCTGGTGAAAATATTAGGCTGGGACAATTTCTTTATCTTAACCGTAATTTTAGCTCTTCCAGGAATAGTAATATTAATGTACTTAAATGACAGATTCTCAGTGAAAAAAATCTAGCTCCTCAATAGCGTAAAATTGTTGCTTTAATAACAAAGCTAATTTATAAATATCTTAGTTAGGAATTTTTATTGCTTTATCTAAAATCTACTCAAGCATATGTTTAGAAGAAACTTTTTTGCGATTATATTATTAACCTTACCTTTCTTTCACGCCAGCAGCTCATATGCTAAAAAAAATCAAACTTTTGCTCAAGTTGCGCCGGCAGTACAAACAAGCTTAATAGTAGATATTAATACTGGCAAAGTCCTACATTCTAAAAATAATAAAGCTAGAATTTATCCTGCTTCGCTTACTAAATTAATGACCTTAAAAATGCTTTTTGAAGCTATTAAGTCTGGTAAGCTGAACATGCACAGCAAGTTACTGGTTTCAGCTAGCGCTGAAAAAATGCGTCCCTGCAAATTAGGATTAATGGAGGGTGAGTATATTACCGTAAAAGAAGCGATTTTAGGGCTAATAGTTAGGTCTGCCAATGATGCCGCTGTAGTGGTAGCAGAAAATCTTGCCGGTTCGGAAGCAAGATTTGCGCGTATGATGACTGCTAGAGCCCATCAGTTAGGGATGAAGCATACTACATTTAAAAATGCTTCTGGCTGGCATGATCCAGAGCAAAAAACCACTGCCATAGACCTAGCAAAGCTTGCTCTCTCTATCCGGCAAGATCATAAGGATTTATACCCGCTATTTGCGATGACTAGCTTTAAATTCCGCGGGAAAGTCATTAATGGACACAATCACGTTACCAAAAAATATGTTGGAGCAGAAGGCTTAAAAACAGGTTATACTCGCCCTGCTGGCTATAATTTGGTAACAATCGCTTCGCGCAATAATCACACTCTATTAGGCGTCTTAACTGGCAACGAAACAGCGAAAATAAGGGATAAAAAAATGATGCAGCTGCTTGATAAGCATTTTGAGATGATTGCCAGCAAAAAAACTAAAAAACGCCCTGGCAACCTCAAAGTCGCCGCGTCGTGATTTATATATTACCAGTCTTGCTTAACCTACTACTCCTCATCCCCTAGCCTATCGCCGCCGGCAATTGCAGGCAGTCCAACGAAAGCTCTTTTTTCGTTGATGGTCATGAAGTTGGCACTAGCTATTTTAGCCCATAAGTTCTCGCGCTTTTCCGTTAAGGCAGAAATACTATCGCGGTCAAAATCAATAATCAGTTCCTCATTATACCAATAAGACAACCAATTACTAAGTGAATCCGCCAATCTATCCAATAATGGCATTAGCGTCTCTTCCCATAGCGAAAGCCTGGCTTCTTGCATGTTACTATAAGTATTGTCTCCCTTAATGCCTAATAATTGCGGCGGCACTCCAAATGCTAGCGCTATTTCCCTGCTAGCAGAATTTTTAGACTCAATAAAATCCATATCTTTTGGATTAATACTCATCTCCTGCCACTCCAGCCCTCCTTCAAGAAGCAATGGCTTACCTGCATTAGCGCTGCCAGCAAATTTGTCGGTAATTTGCTGTTGCAACCTCTGGAATTGTTCATTAGACTTCTTTCGAAACTAGTGATTTAACAATAAGTCAAGAAGTATGG
>CAZMMN010000026.1:0-11524 GCA_964567405.1 uncultured Rickettsiaceae bacterium
GGCGGGAGTGACGGGACTTGAACCCGCGACCTTCTGCGTGACAGGCAGACACTCTAACCAACTGAGCTACACCCCCGTTTTATCAGCCTTTAATTTTCATTAAAAGCTTATAGTAAAGTTATATATATAATACCGAGTTAATTAGTGCAAGAAATTTTTAAAAGCTGGGATTGATTTATCCCTAAGAAGCATAACTCCAGCTACAAAAAGATCATTAAACGCCCTTTTGGCATCATTAATTAGTTTTTCGTTAGGCATATTTTGCTGCAACTCTTCTCTTACTGCATCAAATATTTCTCCTAAGCTCTTAGTCTCTCCTATCATATGCTTAAAGATACTTTTGGTATAGTTTGAAGTAGGTATAGCCACTTTAACATCCTTTGTATATGGAGTAGAGAGGGTGAGATGAAGGGTGTTACCCGGCGTTACAGGAGTGGAATCAATAAACTCGCATATTTTGTCAGCAAGACCAGGGACGCCATAAAAATAAGGCACATTATCTAAATCATCTAGACTTGCTATTGTATCATTCTGCCCCGAAACGCAAATAGAGTGCTTAATGACATTGCCCACAATCAATTCAGCTATGGCTTGTTGGGTGATCTTACTCATCCTCTTAATTCTCTGTAGGAGAGTGAAGTCGGTTATATAATTTTCTATTCTTAACGCTAGCCTTTCGGTAACATCAAAAAACTCTACAATATTTAGCCCTGCGCTGCCAATAAACTCGTATAATTCTGGAATGGTATAAGCTCTATCTTGTTTATGCAGAAACATATCATATATTCCTATGTCCCCAAAATTATAGACATCTGGTATGGTGTCCTTAGCCCTCATAGCCCAGTTAGTAGGGGGTAGGTTATTAAAAGTAAGTTTAAAGTTCATTACTTCTAAAACTCGGTTATCTATCCCTTCATTCACCATTTTCATAATGTCTTGCATATGGTAAATTGCTGTACGACCAATCTTGCCATACACCATTATTTCCATGCCGCCGTCTTCTTTTAGGTGATCCTTCAGTATCTTTAATCCCTCCGGAGGGGAAGAAAGGTGATGCAACACCCCTGAACAATTTATATAATCAAATTTGCCAAGCTGGAGATTGGGAATATTAAAAATACTGTCATTAATCCAGCGGATGTTTTTAATTCCTCTTTTTTCAGCTCTTTGCTGGGCAATTTCCATGCTAGGTTTACTGAAATCTAAATATACTATTTCTGCCCCATAATCTTTCAATTGCTCGCCTAGGAAAGTACTGCAATCACCGGTGCCGCCTCCAGCTATTAATATGCGAAAGCCCTTTTTAAAATCTTGTTTTCCTTTATATAACCAGTGATTTAATTCACCTAGATATTCTCCAGCTAAGACCAGCAGCCGGTTGGTTTCTTCTTCTGGATCTCTAAAAGGATAAGGATAATCTTGGTAATGTTCTTGTACTTTAGTTAAATCTTTGCTTTTAGTCATATATTTACATGATTAATAATTATTAAAGGGTTTTTCTAGTAGTTCTTCTAGTTGGTGTTTAGTGTATTCTTTTTCAGTAGTTTGGACTGCATGAGTTAAGATATGAGCTACTGTTTTTCTTTCGGTAATTGATCCTTTTAGGGTTTCTATCGCATCTGGGTTTTTTTTATAAAAATCCATCACTTCTTTTTCTTTACCAGGAAATTGACGAGCTCTCATAATGATTGCTTCTTTAATGTCATTACCTTCTATATGTATCCCTTTAACTTTCATGTATTGTGAGAGCATTAAGCCTATTCTAACTCGTCTTAAGACAAGTTTTTTATAGTATGCTTCATCATGTTCGTTAGTGGGATTTCCTTCCTCATAGGAAGATGCTTCCTCCAGACTCTTTTTAAGGGATTGATATTCCTGATTAACCAACGACTCGGGAACTTCAAATGTTAGTATGTCTTCTAGCGCGTCAAATAAGCGTATTTTCATGAGGGTTTTAATGGACTCATTAAACGTTCGCTTTAAGCTTTCAGCGCACCTCTCTCTTAATTCGCCTAAGTTAGCACAATCATATTTCTTGGCAAATTCGTCGTCGAGTGGTGGAACCATAGGTTGATAGACTGTCACTATTGTAACCTTAAATTCCGCTGATTTACCAGCGAGTTCTCTAGCGCCATAATTCGCAGGGAAAGTAACTTTAACGGTTACATGATCGCCAGCTTTATGACCAATTAGCTGATCTTCGAAATTATCTATGAAAGTTTTGCTGCCGATAACTAATTTATAATTTTCTAGTTTGCCTCCATTAAAGACTTTGCCGTCTAAATAGCCATCGGCATTAATAATTACTTGATCGCCTTTAGTAATTTCATCTTTTTTTTCTTCGTTATATTCCTTAGAAGCTTTTCTGAATCTTTCTATTTCCTCGTCTACATCCGTATCTTGGACTTTAAATTGAATTTTCTCTAGCGAAATCTTAGAGAAGTCAGGGAGCGATACGATCGGTAATAGTTCAAACTTGGCGGTAAATGCTATTGTAGCCTTATCATCTTGCTCAGTGAATTCTATCTGAGGGTTAGAATATATGTTTAAATTGTTTTTTTTGACAATTTGATTAACTGCTTGTTGCACTTGCGCTTGAATGATATCATGACGGATAGACGCGCCATATTTTTTGTCAATAAAGCTAGTTGGTACTTTTCCGCTCCTAAAACCCTTGAGTTTAATAGTTTTAGAAAGTTTATTAAGTTCTTTTTCTATTTCTTGATTAATAATATAGTTAGGGATTACGACCTTTGCTTGGAAAGCAAGTCCGTCAGTTTGAGTTTCAATAATTTTCATCTTAACAAAATCTTACAAAGCAATATATCTTATATGGCATTACTGGTGCGGATGGAGGGACTTGAACCCCCACGCCTCGCGGCGCTAGAACCTAAATCTAGTACGTCTGCCAATTTCGTCACATCCGCACATCAATATTTATGAGGTCCTGGCTTAAACAGCTTAGATAACCAAGAACTTACATAAGGTACCATAATACACATCGTATAGTTTTTGTAAATCGCTAATTTTAGTGTGCTCATTGATTTTGTGAGCTGTTTCTGCCAATAGCCCAAGTTCTACTGTTTGGCAGTAATCTTTTAAGAATCTTGCGTCGGACGTTCCACCAGTTGTTGAAAATTCGGGAGATAAAGTTGTAACTTGCTGTACTATATCGGCAAAACTGACAATAATACTAGTAGTTTTTTGAAGAAAAACATCAGCAGCAACAGTATAGTTCAGTTTATAGAAATTGGTGTATGACTTTACTGTTTTCTCTACTAACAATACTAAACTTTGAGGGGTATGAAAATCATTAAACCTGATATTAAACTTACAAGAAGCTGAAGAAGGGATAAGATTAGAGACATTATTGCCGACATCAATTGAAGTTATTTCTAAATTAGAGGCAGCAAAAAACTGATTGCCTGAGTCTAAAGAAGTGGTAATTAGGTGATTAATTATTTTAACTAAAGAAGGAATTGGGTTTATCGCTTGCTCTGGATAAGCCACATGACCTTGCTTACCATCTACTGTTAAAGTAAAGTTAATACTACCCCGTCTGCCAATTTTGATGCGGTCTCCTACTTGTTCGTTGCTAGTTGGCTCTCCCACTATTGCAAGGTCGATTGAGTGTCCTTGGGAGTATATATAAGGCAACATCTGCTTAATTCCTGATTTTGCTTCTCCTTCCTCATCGCTAGTTATTAGAAAACTAATAGACCCCTTAATTTGTCGATGTTCTTTAACAAAACTTAGCGTTGCTGCAAGGCTGCAAGCTAGCGCCCCTTTCATATCAACAGCTCCTCTGCCATAGATCTTACCGTTTTCTATTGTTGCGGTAAATGGATCGTACTTCCATGCTTTTATATCTCCCGGCGGCACGACGTCCGCATGTCCCGCAAAGCAAATATTAGGCTTAGAGATTCCATATACTGCGTAAAGATTAGCTACTTTATCCTCTCCTAAAATTTTAATCTCTGAATTAAACCCATTTTTTAGCAATAGTTGGTTAATATATTCTAGAGCTCCGTTGCTAAAAGGGGTGATGGACTTAAAGCCAATTAAGTCTTGTAGGTATTTTACGTAAGGGGCAGTCATAATAGTTAGCCTAATTATTTATAAATTTAAGAAAAGAGGCGGAGTTAGACTAAGTTTTTTAGTTTATAGATAATTTCTAGCGCTTCTTTTGGAGAAATGTGATCTGGCTCAATATTTTTTATTGCTTCTAAAAGTTTAGTGTATTTTGTCTCCATAGCTGCCTGATTAGTGCTGAATAATTCTAAATTGCTTGATTGAGTTCTCAGCATTTCTTTTGTTTGATTTAAGCCTCGTTTTTCCAGTTGCATGAGAATTTGATTGGCGCGGGTTATTACTACACTCGGCAATCCCGCTAGCTGAGCAACATGTACTCCGTACGATTTATCTGCATTTCCTTCCACGATAGAATGTAAAAATAAAATTTCGCCGTTATTTTCCTGCGTAACAATATTATAGTTTTTTAAGCCGTGCAAAAAGCTGCTCATTTTTGTTAGTTCATGATAATGAGTAGCAAATAGTGCCCGACATTTTATATCATTATGCAAATACTCCAGCACTGCCCACGCAATAGCCACCCCGTCATAGGTAGAAGTTCCTCTGCCTATTTCGTCAAGTATTACTAGAGAATTCTTAGTAGCTTGCGCAAGAATCGCGGAGGTTTCTAGCATTTCCGTTAAAAAAGTAGATTGACCTTTTAATAGATCATCTCCCGCCCCGATGCGGCTGAATATTTTATCGACTATCCCCATCTTGGCATAAGACGCAGGAACAAAGCTGCCAATTTGAGCAAGGATTGCGATTAAAGCGTTTTGGCGCAAAAAAGTGCTTTTTCCAGCCATGTTAGGTCCAGTAATAAGCCAAATCCTATTGGTAACGAATAATTGACAGCTATTTCCAGTAAAAGACTTGCTTTCCTTGCGTAATGCCCGCTCAATCACTGGGTGCCGTCCTTCTGTTACCTCAAAAGCTCCGTCAGAAGTCAGCAAGGGTTTTGCATAATTATACTCGCTTGCTATCATACCAAGACTGCAAAATACATCCAGCATGCTTACAGAATCAGCAAGCTTTTTTAAGCATGCAATTTTATTAACAACCTGTCCGCAAATTTGATTATAAATTTCGCCTTCTAAGTTAATCGCGAGATGCCTAGCATTTACAATGCTGCTTTCCAGTTTTTGTAGTTCCTCAGTGGTATAACGAACAGTGTTAGAAGTGGTTTGCCGATGCACAAATTTACTGCTGTCGATTTTATTATTATTGCGAGAAGTAACTTCAATGAATAAGCCAAGTAAGTTATTATGGAGAATTTTTAAATTATCAATTTTGGTTTCTTTCTGGTACGTATCTTTTAGCCTGGTTATATGCGCTCTGCTATTATGCAGCAAATCATGAAGTTCTTGAATCTTCGGATGATATTCGGGTTTTATGATGTTGCCCTCGTGCACGCTATTAGCAGCATCTTCTCGGATAGATTGATCGATTGTTTGATATAGTTCTTCGTCGCCAGATAAAGGCTTAAGCAATGAGTCAATACAACTTGGTAAATTAAAACCAAAGCTGTTAAAAAACTCCCCCTTTATCTCTATAGCAGAGCTTAAAGTATATTTGATGCTTAGAAGGTCGCGCGGACTGCTCCTATTCATGCTAATTCTGGTGATACATCTTTCGATATCACCGGTTTTTTTTAATAATTTTCTTACTTTTTCAACTAATTCCGGATTAGCATAAAAAAATTCTGTTAGCTGCAGTCTATTAGCTATTTCTTGGTTATCAATTAGCGGAGTAGCAAGGAATGTGTATAAAAGACGGCTACCTGCTTTAG
Source organism: uncultured Rickettsiaceae bacterium (assembly GCA_964567405.1). GTDB lineage: Bacteria > Pseudomonadota > Alphaproteobacteria > Rickettsiales > Rickettsiaceae > CAZMMN01. The sequence continues at coordinate 5,861 of CAZMMN010000026.1, forward strand.
TTATGCACCGATCAATAACGCTCAACAGGCTGCCTTGTAGTTGTCCTGCTAAGTTATGGGTGATTTCTAAGTTGCGCCTGGTAGCCGCGTCAATTGTCATAAAATGGTTATAGTTAACAATTTTAGGCATGGGCAGGTTAGGTAAGTTTTGTTTTTGAGTTAGAGATAAATACTCTAGTATGCTGCCAATGGCGCTGATTTGCAGCTCATCTAGCTCGCCAATTGCTTTTACGCTTAGAATATTATAAAAGTTTTGAATGATCTTAGTGCATTTATTAACAGCAAACGCACTCTCTACTTGATACGAAATTCTTATCCCTGACCTCTGCATTAGGTCGCTGCTAATCTTATCGCCCCTTAGACGTTCGCTAAGCAAAAGTTCGCGCGGCGATAATCTCGCTATTTCATTAATTATCTCATTTTCCGGAATAATTACCGCAGCAATTTCCGAAGTTGACAGGTCAACATAGCAAATTGCTGCATGTTGTTTTGCAGTTGCTAGGCTTGCTAAGTAATTAGGAGCGTTGGTAACAATTAAAGACTCTTCAATTATAGTGCCAGGAGTAATAATTCTAGTTACTCCTCTTTTGACTACCGCTTTGTGTCCCCCGCGTTTTTTTGCTTCCTCAGGAGTTTCAAGCTGATCGCAAATAGCTACTTTATAGCCCGCTTCAATTAGCTTGCTTAGATAGTTATTAAGGGCATGGTATGGAATGCCGCACATGGGTATATCTTCATCATTGCTCTTGCCACGTTTAGTCAAGGCAATCCCTAAAACTTGACTTGCTAAAGCAGCGTCTTCATAGAACAGTTCATAAAAGTCACCAAGTTGAAATAATATTAAGCAATCATAGTCAGCAAACTTTATGTCAAAATATTGTTGCATAACAGGAGTGGCTTGGTGATAGCTATATTTGCTCTTTAGTTCATTTAATGACATGAGAACTGATTACAATTTGTTGCTAAATAGAGGGTTTGTCACTTCCCTCTTTTGACTAACCTAAGCCACGCTTCCCAGTCACGTTTGCCTAAATCTTGCTCAAATGACAATAAATCATTTACAGTCTTTTTGCATATGTCAGTAGATGGCATAATTAAAGGTTGACCAGAGCTGAGGGCTAAACATTGCGTTTTGCACGCTTGTTCTAAATGATATATATAAAACATCGCCTCATGAATAGTACGCCCGCAAGCAATTACTCCGTGGTTGCGCAAAAATATAATATAATCCTTGGTGAAATTAGTAATAATGCTCAATCCTTGATTATCATCAAGAATAAGAGAATCATAATCATGATAAATTATCTTATCATAAAAATGTAGAGCCCATTGACTAATAGGCATTAATCCAGAATCCATAGCAGAAACTGCGACTATAGAAGGGGTATGGATATGAAAAATTGCTGAAATATCTTTTCGTGCCTTATAAATGCTGCCATGAATTATATAACCAGTTTTATTGTACTGTGCTTCAATACCGTCTAATACCTTTCCGTCCAAACTAACTTGGAGTAAATTATTCGGCGTTACCTCTTCAAATCTTAGTCCAAATGGATAAATATAATAAAAGTCAGCATTTGCTGGTCTAGCCGATAGGTGAGTATAAGTATGGTCATCTAAAGATAAGATCGCCAGGATTTGATAAGCCTTACTTAAGTTATCCTTTAAATGTGACTTCATAAATTAGCTTTCTATGGGACCAGTGGTGATGCCGTTAATAAATTGGTGTAAGTAAGGATTATCAGCATTTTTCATCTCTTCTTTTTTACCGTGCCACAAGATTTTTCCTTGATGAATTAATGCTACATCTTCAGCTATTAAAGCAGCGCTATTCATATCATGAGTAATAGTGATAGTGGTAGCCTTAAGCTCTGTGCGTACCTTAATCAACAGCTCGTTAATGACATTCGACATAATAGGGTCAAGCCCAGTAGTAGGTTCATCAAAGAAAAGTAGTTCAGGGTTGCCGCAAATAGCCCTAGCTAACGCCACTCTTTTTTGCATTCCTCCAGATAATTCAGAAGGATAAAGATTGAGTATTTTTGCTGACAGTCCGACTAAGTTAAGTTTTTTTATTGCCAGTTCTTCTATGTCTTTATTGGATAATTTGCCTGAGCGCTGAACAAAAAAGGTAACATTATCTTTAACCGTCAAGGAATCAAAAAGCGCTCCTCCTTGAAATAAAAACCCGCATTTTTGCATCATGGCAAATCGCTGATGGTTAGACAACTTACTAGTCTCCACTTTATCAATGATAATGCTGCCGCTATCTGCTTTGATTAAGCCGATAATAGTTTTAATCAGTACTGATTTGCCAGTACCTGAACCGCCTAGAATAACTAATGAACTGCCTCTTCTGATGCTTAAGTCCACTCCGTTTAGCACATGATTATTGCCAAAAGTCTTATATAGTGAGCGAATGATTATCTTTGAATTATTATCGTCCATAAAGTTCCTATAACGCTTAAAATAGAAGTTCAGTTATTATATAATTGCTTAGTAATATAAAAATTGAAGAATTTACCACGGCTGAAGTTGTACTGCTTCCCACTCCTTTTGCTCCTTTACCGGAATAATAGCCGCTGTAGCAGCTGACTATGGAAATAATAACTCCAAATGCTGTAGCTTTTACTAAACCCGATATTATATCCATTGCCTCTAAATATTTAAAAGTGTTAACCAGATAGTTGGAACTATTAAAACCGAGTTTGTAAATACTTACTAGATATCCCCCCATTACTCCTATTATATCGCTAATTATCACTAAGCAAGGCATCATGATTAAACTGGCGAGTACTCTAGGTGCTACTAAATACTTAATAGGGTCAGTAGATAAGGTATAAAGAGCATCAATTTGCTCGGTCACTCTCATAGTGCCAATTTCAGCGGCAATAGAAGCTCCTATTCTGCCTGCTACCATAAGACCGGTAAGTACTGGTCCTAGTTCTCTAGTTATGGATAATATGACTACAGTGGCGATTGTGCTTTCGGCAGAAAACCTTGAAAAACCGCTATAACTTTGCAGAGCTAGCACAGCGCCTGAGAAAAAAGCAGTCATGGCTACTACGGGCAAGGAGTAAAACCCAATAGTGATTAATTGTTTTAATATTAATCTAAAATGCCACGGCGGGCTGACGATACTCCTAATTACTACTGAGATAAAAATAAATAATGCACCAATATTGTGCGCCGAATTTATAGTGTATCTGCCAATTTGATTAATTATAAACATAATCTTTGTATACCCTTTTATATCTATTGCTCTTTGTTAGTGTGGTTAATATTTCATAGCTTGAAGCATTAATTAAGCTTGCCATTCTATCTACGGTAAGAGTGTCGCCGATAATTTCTGCTTCTGCTCCTAGAAAAACTTTCTCAGCAGGTATATCAGTAACATCAATATTAATTAAGTCCATTGATACCCTGCCAATTACTGGCGCCCGATAATTGCTAATAAATACTTCTCCTTGGCTACTAAAAGCCCTAAGATAGCCATCGGCATATCCTATTGGCAAAACTGCAACTAAGGTAGAACGCTTAGTTATGAACGTCATATTATAGCCAATTGAATTGTTTGCCGGCACTTGATGAATCTGAATGATTGGCGCTGTCAGCTTAAATGTTTGCTGTAGGGTGTCTGGCTTAGTAATTCCGTATATGGCTCCCCCGGGTCTTACTAAATCAAAATAATATTCTTTATTCAGGAACAATACACTGGAATTAGAAAGGCTGGCTTTTGCTTTCGGAAAATATTGTAAATAACGCTGGAATTTTTTTAGCTGTTCTGAATTGTAAGGATTATTAGGTTCCATGCCTGCCGATAGGTGACTTATGATAGAATGCACGTTAATGCCTTCCAGTAAGCTAGGATTATTTATCAGCTGTTCTATTTCCTTAGCTGGCATGCCAAAGCGATGCAACCCAGTATCGAGATGAAGGGAGGCAGGCAGCTTGAGGTTATGAGTGATAGCTGCTTCTTGCCATATTTTAATCTGCTCAAGGTGATTAAGAACCGGAATTAAGCCATAATGAACAAGCTCATTTGCTTCTTCTTTATGACTTACCCCATATAATACAAAAATATTAGCTTTGCTGTTTCCTAGAATAGAGCTGGCAGTAATGCCTTCTTCGATAGAAGCGGCAAAAAAATTTCTGCATCCCTCTTGATATAATACTGGTACAATTTTCTCAATACCTAGTCCGTAGCTGTTTGCTTTTATTGCTGCTCCTACCTCTACGCTAGAAGAGCCTTTATTGCAAATTTGGTAAAGTATTTGGTAATTGGCGCGAATTTTTGCTAGGTCAATTTCCAAGGTGCAACGTGCCATATAATTTTATAAGCGCTTATTAATTTTCTAAATTTTTATTGGAAATTGCTTAATCATCTTAATTATGCTGACTATTCTGCTTATTAAGCTTGCTTAACTTTTAACATACTATATGTCTTGTAGTAAATAAAATTTTATATATTTTTGTATTAGCTGATTAATTTTATTTTAATCAACATTATTTATTTTATTTTCTGTCACCTTTCTAGTATTTTATTATCACAATTTCTAGTTTTAAATGTATAAGGTTTACTTGTTGCTAAACAAACGTAAATAAAAAGAGCGTTATGAGTCAAATCTTACAAGGGCAAAACTTACTCGAAGAAAAGCGTAATCTTGCTAGCCAGGGCGGCGGGAGTGAGAGGATAACGCTCCAGCATAAAAAAGGTAAGCTTACAGCAAGAGAAAGAATAGAGGTCTTAATAGATCCTGATAGTTTCCAAGAAATTGGCATGTTTGTAGAGCATAGGTGCAGCAACTTCGACATGCAAGACAAGAAATTTCTGGGAGACGGGGTTGTTACTGGTCAGGGCACAATAAATGGCAGGTTAGTGCTTGTGTATAGTCAGGATTTTACTGTGCTTGGAGGTTCTCTAGGCGAGTATCATGCTAAAAAAATTTGCAACCTAATTGATTTGGCAATAAATATCGGTGCTCCTGTAATTGGAATTAATGATTCAGGCGGCGCTAGAATTCAAGAAGGAGTGGATGCGTTAAGCGGATATGGCGAGTTATTTCAGCGAAATGTTTTAGCCTCCGGTGTTATTCCCCAGATTACTTTGATAATGGGTCCTTGCGCCGGCGGCGCGGTGTATTCGCCTGCCATTACTGACTTTATATTTATGGTTAAAGGCGCCTCTTATATGTTTGTTACCGGACCCGATGTAGTCAAGACGGTTACCGGCGAAGAAATAAGTCAGGAAGCACTTGGGGGGTCACATATGCACACTGCTAAAAGTGGTGTTGCTGACTTAGCTTTTAACAATGATGTAGAGGCTCTATTAGAAGTTAGGAGGTTTTTCAATTTTTTGCCTCTTTCTAATCGTAGCTCGATTCCAATAAGATATACTAAAGACCCAGCTGATCGAGTAGATATGTCGCTTAATACTTTAGTGCCTAATGTTCCTAATAAATCTTATAACATGAAAGAGCTGATTGAGCGCATTGTGGATGAGGGAGAGTTTTTTGAGCTGCAGCCTGACTTTGCCCGAAATATAATTATTGGCTTTGGGTATATGGCAGGGTGCACTACTGGCTTTGTAGCTAATCAACCAATGCATTTAGCCGGGTGTTTGGATATTACTGCTTCTTGAAAGGCTGCCTGGTTTTTTCGCTT
>CAZMMN010000027.1:0-10471 GCA_964567405.1 uncultured Rickettsiaceae bacterium
CGTTTTATCATCCGCGCTGTAAAACTCGGTCATTAATGAGGGAGATATAAAGCACGGATGATAAACATAGAAAATAGTATATTTAGCACTCAGAAACGCTGCTAAAAAGGCTCTGTCCAACTAAGTGTGTAAATTGCTAAAATAGGCACTTAAATTCTACCCTCAAATTTTATTAAAAAATGAGCCATAGCTTCCCCCCAATTTTGAATTGGTATAGTCCATTTTCGCGTAAATAGTAGTCTATTGTCAAGTACAAACTCTTAAAAACAGAATCATCGCTAGGGAAAACTGCTTACCTTAACTTCAATTGTTAAACTTATGTACAGTCCATTGATGAGCTGTCACAAATTGTTGTTTTGTTATGTAACGACTTGTTTTTGAGTAAGTGGTGCCACTCACTAGTAGTAATTCTGCGGCTTCTATTCTCTACAACGTTATCTTTATGCAGCTCCTCATATACCTTAGGATATCTACCGTTGCTTTGCTCAAAATGAATTTTGCTAGCAAAATGTAATCCTATTTTACAGCTCTGTCTAACTTGGTGCTGAGTCATAGGGTAGTTTCCAACATTAAAATTTCCCTCAAACAGGTTAGTAGTGCTGCTCTTTGGCGTGTATTTCTTAGCAAGGGAATGGGTATTTTTATAATCATCCCATTTTTTTAAAAGCTTATCCCAATCATGTTGAGGTATATGAGTTGGTTTTTCTCTTTTGTTAAAATTATCAATTGTAGTAATATAAGGCGTATCTACGTCCATTGCATTAGGATTGTTTCTAATAGCTTCTTCTGCTTCCATATCTTCCTTAATTAACTTTTGTAGTAACTCATTTCTAGGACCTGCATATCCATATACTAGTGTTGGTCGGAGATCTGGGTTCTTTGCTCCCCCCATAGCTAACCTATCTTTTTTAAATTTCTCTAGCATTCTAATATCAGCCGCTTGATTAGCAACTTTGGCTATATTACTTTTCATATGCTCTACGGTACCTTGTCTTAATTCCGCGGGATTTTTGCCTGTTTGTGCGCCTACTACGTTAAACAAGCAGTTATTTTTACCGGTTCCAGGGGATTCCTTACCGCCAAGTTCAGTCCAATGGCCCGATGGGTTATCTTTAGTCGGCTTGTGATGCTGAGCCTTTATAGGCTCCCCTTTTTTATTGTCTCCAATAGTATATAACCATTTCCCCTTTTCGTCATAAACTGCTATTGGTCTTCCGGTTTGATCACTTAAAGCACCTAAATGCGGTAACCCCGCTTCACCGTCTTTTTCTAAATTTTCAATTATTTTATCGGCTTCTTCGCGGCATCCTTTAGCTATCTGATCTAAACCGGCTTTAAATTGTTTTGGTACTCTATTATCTTTATCTCCACTTTGCAGGAACTGGACCCTTCGTTCTGCGTCATATACTGCCATTTGTTCTTGTAAACTTTTATCAATACCTTTAGTTAGTTTACCGATACCCCAATTAACTGCTGCTCTAGTTGCAGGCTGAATCAAGTTTTGTTGGATTATGTTACTCATATTAGCTGACACTGAAACTGAAAATTCAGAGCATAGTCTCATTTGGGAATTCTCCCATGATTCGGTTTTATCTTTTTTTATTTGACTAGCCTTTTCTTTCCCTTTAGATAAATCTATATCTCCTTTGCTTGTTTCAGGTGCTGAGCTTGTTTGAGAAATTGAAGATTGTTGCTTTTCTTTTGTCTTTTGAGTAACACTTGTCGTATCTTTTTGCTGCTGATCCTCACGTGCTTTGGCTAGTCCTTTTTCAATATCACCCTTATTACTTGCGTATATTTCATCAATCCGCTTACCTAATTTTTCTTTAAATTCATCAACAAATTTGCCTAAATCGACTAAAGCTTTTGTTACCTCAGCAGTTTGCATTAAAGCAGAAAATCCTGGTATTTTATTAGATGCTACCCCTTTAGCGATACCTTCTGCTATAGTTAATAACGGATTAGGGTTACCTGAATCCGGATGTAATATTTTATTAGCTTCTTCCCTAATTAGGTTTTCATAAGTTTTGTTTCCGCTTTGAATATCATATTCAAGCATTTGTTTTACGTTGCCTTTACTAAGCAAAAAATCTTGAATAGGTTTTTTAACCCTTTTAGCTATTTCCTCTTGTATGTTTGGCATTATAGCTTTATTTACACCGTAATTAACAAGCTCGTTAGTGATCTCTTTAGCAACTCCTTTAGCAATACTTGTTCCGATCGCTTTAGCAGCTAGCTTCCATCCTTCTTTAACTGATGCACTTACCCCTTTAGCTACTACAGAGCCGATTTGTTTTACTCCTGCTACAACCGTTTTGGCTGCTGCTTTTAATGCACCAAGACCTGCGCATACAATCGATACGGTAAAGCTTATCGCTTTTTGAATGCCCCACGATTCCCAGCTAAAATCACGGTTTATTATCCCGTCCTTAACCGCTGTTATTAAATCTCCTACTCCTTCCGTAATTAATCCTATACCGAAACTAGTTGCAGCTCCAAGGGAAAATACTGCTATAGCAGACCCGGCAACAACTTGAGCTAGACCTAATAAACCGACTCCTATTACGGATGCCCAATCTATCGGTACTATTTCCGTTAACTTAAAGGTCTGAGAAAAACCATGGCTTATATTTTCTCCAATTTCCTCATTATATTTACCTCTTTCTTCTTCAGGTAACGATTCGGCTAAAGGCTTAAATTCAATTTTTATATCCCTACCTTTTCCTTTTGCCGTACCTATTACGCCTTTTTCTATTTCATCCTTATTCGGTATATCATCAATAGCTTTTATTGATTTATTTAATTGGTTTTTATTTTCTTTTAGTTGTTTTTCTTGCTCTTGTAACCTATTAATTTCTTCAAGATTTTTATCTTTTGCCATCTGAAGCAAAGTTAATTCTGAAACGGTTCTTGCTATTTGCTCATCAATGCCTTTTAGTTGCTTTTCTAAACCGTCTTTCTGGTTTTTATGATAATTTATTCCTAATCCTAAAGCATTCTCAATAGAGCTCTTTTGAATATTATATAAATTAATTTTATGCATTACCTGTTCTGATAGTACTTCACCGTCAGAAGCTTTTTGGATTATATGAAGCATCGGCTCTAACTTTTCTTCTATTAAGCTTTTTGCTTGGCGTAAGTCATCTATAGCCATTTCTATATTGCTACCGGTACTACCTGAATCTTCGCCGTATTTAGCTAAAATAGCGCACGCCCTGTTATAATAGCCGTTAACCGCAAAATCTCGGTCTAATTTTATAGCTCTTGAATATTCTTTTATTGCTTCATCATATTTATTATCTTTTAGCAATTTGTTCCCTATTAAAATATGATAATAAGGATTTTGTATTAATTCTTCTTTCTCTTTATTTGATAATATTTTTTTACAAAAATCTTCATTAAAAAACTCTAAACATTTTTTTTCAGTCTTATCTTCTAAAAACTTTTCTCTCGTTTTAAGCCATATACCAAACCTTTCCTCTACAGCTTTAGATATATTAGTCTCAGTAGAGAGATTACCGCATAGTTTACAAAATTCATGGAAAATCTTATCTTTTGTTATTACCTTTTCCATTTCACCTTTTGCTCTAGTTAATGAATCTTCTTCTTTCTTATTCCTGATTTCTTTTAATTGTACTATTTCGGCTCTTGTTCTGTTAAAGTTATCGGATGCCTGAAGATGCTCAGTATTCATTACTAACTGGGCCGTACCTTTATTACCCGTCCTGGAAGTTCTACCCACATTCTGTTGTTCTACCCTCTCATTACTAGGTAAGAAAGTAACACATACATGCAGACCGCCGTTCTCCTCGATTTTATTATCCAGTTTAATATCAGTTCCGCGGCCGGCTATGTTAGTAGCTATTATTATCTCGCCGGATTTAAGTTTTTCATTTAGTACATTAGCGTCTTCCCCTGTTTTATAGATTTTTATTTTTCCTTTATCATAACCGCTTTTTTCTAATAACTCCTTTATCTTATCAACCTCTTCTATATATCTGGTTATTACTAATGCCCCCCTACCGTTATTAAGCTTATTTAACGAGCTTTGAACAATATTATCGTACCATTTATCCTTATTATCGGTAATTATTGCAGGTAGTTCTTGATATTGCTTCTGCCGAAAAGGCGGAATAACTACACTATCGACATTATAGACTTCAGATAATAGGTTCCTGGCTTTAGCACTACCTAAAGTGCCGGTTAAACCATAAATATTTTCTTTATAACGCTTAAAAAATTCTATATTTGAAATGTAATTCGTAGTTAAGCTTTCTGCCGTTATCTTTGCTCCGTGCTTTATTTGCAGAAATTGATGTAACCCGTCGCTCCAATTCATATTCGATTGGACTATCCCGGTATTACTAGCGTCAACAGGCATTATTTTCTTATTCTTAATTATGTAATGCTTGTTTTCTTCAAACCTATATTTAGCTTGTATTGCACTTTTAATCCATTTCGGTAATTGTACCTGTAAAACAAAGTCTCTTAAGTGTTTTGGAATATCTATTTTTGGATATTCCTCTGAAAATTTATCTTTATCAGGTAAATCTTTATCTATTTTACTAATAAAATCTTCATCCCTTAGCATCTTTCTAATATGAGATTCCGTACTTTTAGTAATAAAATCTTCTTTGCTACCCTCTATTGGATAATAAGTAATTTCCGTGCTCGGTAAAATTTTCCCTGATCCATCTACCGTGTTACTTTCATCTTTAATATAAGCTATACCGTCTTTTTCCTCGATAGAGCCTGCAATGCCCCCTACTTGTATCCATATTGCAGCAAGTAATGCCTCTAAATTTTCCATACCGGGCATAGAAGACGATAACATTACTATATGGTTCTTACCGTCAATGAGCATGCTATCAACCTCATCTACTATCGCAACACCGAACGATCTACCGCTTCTTGTACCTAATTTACTATACTCGTCCCTTAAAATATCGCCTTGAAAATCTCCGGCAGCTCCATATACTATATCTGCCCCATAGCTTTCTTTTTTTGCTTGTTCATCTACGCAGTTATGGGCAACGGTAAGCCCTAAAGAACTATAGAAATTTCTTAATTCCTCAGTTTGTGGTTTTGCCAGTTCAGAAGAGCTAGTGATAATATCAACTTTATTTCCTTCTAATGTATTTCCTTCTAATGCTTTAATTGCAGCAAGCATTGCAACTATAGTTGTTTTTCCTTCTCCGGTATTAATCTGAGCTAAGCGTCCCTTTCCTTCAGAATTATTTAACATTATTAGTAAAGATAATAACTGTATATCCCTAGGCGGAAATTTCTTGTCTAGTTCTACGGCTCTTTTAATTACTGCTATTTTTTCATATCGCGTAACCTTAGGGTCTTTTGTTCCCTTAACCTGCTTCGACCATTCTTTTAAATCCTCTACGGTCCAATCTTGGATATTACGCTTATCTAAAAATAAAGCAGATTTACTCTTATAGCCTTCAATTATTTTACCGTAATCCGAGGCTAATCCTTTTAAATATTCAATTCCTGCTTTTTCATTTAACCGGATAATTTCTTCAACTAATTGTTCTAAACCTTTATCGTAACTACCGTTAAAGCTTCTTAGAATAGCTATCTTATGTATTTCACGTTGCCGGTCATTAGGACTTAAACTTTTTGAAGTTAAAATATCAATTACTGTTTCTCCTCTATTATTAGATTCATATTCCTTAATTCGATACTCATATAAAATGGATGCAACCTCAATTAGTTGCTTTAAATTATCCTTGCTCCCCTTGTCCTTTAAAATTTCAACTAAGTTAATAATTGACCCTAATTCCCAATCAGCATCCAATAATTTTGCTAGCTTTTTATGCTCATTTGTTATATCAATATCAGGGTAAAATTCTTCTAAGTTATTTTTTATAATTTTTTCTGCAATTAAGCTTTTCCAAGCTTTAATGTCGCTTTCTCCTTCTTTTAGAGATAATAAATCTACCGAGATATCACCGCTAACGTCGTGCATACCGCAAAATTTAAAGAAATCTATTATTTCGTCAATTTTGGCATTTTTCGGAACTATAGATAAAATGTTATCGGTTATTTTTATATTGTTACTAAGTAGTCGGTTTAATTCATCTATATCTTTCTTTTCATATCCTACCCCTTGATTATTTAAGCTTTTTTCTAACCGTATTGATTTTAGCTCGGAAAACCAATTGGATTTATTATTACTAATAACCTTTAAAGCTTTGTCATCCGTACTAGCTAATAACACTAAGTCATTAACTCCGGCAATGTTTAACCCGTATAACGATTGTTTTTCCAATAACCATTCAAACATTTGTTCCGTTGATAAACCGGAATCTAGATCCTTGCTTATCGTCTCCTCTAATAGTCTTAAATTATCGGATAACTCAACAAATAATAATTCGTTATCTGCGCCTACAGTACTAGCTTGATGCAATAACTCGTTCTTTAGTAAATTCCTGCTCCACCTTTGAGGATGAACATTACTAAACATTTCGTTATCAACGTAATTTACATTAGAAAGGGTTTTAACTAAAGAAAATTCATAAAGGTTTCTTAAGGCCTTAGTTCCTGAAATCGATATTTGCTTATTTAATGAGTGTAATAGCGTACTAATCGGCTTTATCTCTTCTTTAAATGTTTTATCCCTTAGCGAAAGCTCATGATATTTAGTAATAAACTCATTTGATAACTCACCGGCCTTTGCAGATCTTTCTAAAGCTGCAAAACTAATTTTCCTAAGGATAGCATTTTCTTTTCCTTCCTCTAAAACAGTGCTTTTTAACACTTCTATAACTTTCTTCGGTATCGAAGAATAATTAAGGGTTTTACGAACCTGGTTACCTAACAGTTTAGCTATAGCAACCCTAGTACCGTAGTCTTGTTTATTATCGCTTAGGTGGCTTGCACATATGTAAAGTGCCTTTTCTGAAAAGCTAGTGTTTTGTGAAGCTATTAATAAAGGATAAATTATATCTTTTGTTGACCCGGTAGGTAGCAAATCTTCTAAGCATTTTATTACGGATCTACTTATTGCTAAACCGTTTTCTAAACCCCACCCTATTATACCGCTCATTGAAGTTAAGCTAACTAACTCGGGCTTAGATTCAGCTAATTTAAGCAGCGTAGCAATTGTACCGTCAAAATTTTGCCAATAATTTGCTCCATGCAATAATATTTTAGTCGCATATTCTTTTGCTTCAGCTTTAGCATTATCTATTTCCAAAACCTTAATTAGAGATTTAACTGTATCACCCGTGCAAACATACCCCTTTCCTACTAAATCGGCTAAAAATTTTAAATTACTAACATAATCAACGGTATCGGAAGGTATAATTGCTTTTATTTTTTGTAGTTCTTTTTCTTTCCACGGGTCAGTTTCTGATTTAATTCTATCGCCTATAGTTTGAAACGACTTTATTAGTTCCTCAATTTCACTATCTAACTTTAAGCCTCGCTCTTCATAATCAATAGGTAAAACCGTATTTAAGGTTTCAAATGCCTTCTGCCTTAGCTGTTTATCGTATTTTATTAGCTTGCCTAGAAGCTTAATAACACTTTGAGAAACAATCTTCTTTTCTTTTATTTCATCAAGTATTTTTTCCCTCTCGTTTAGATTTGATCTCGGATTTTCTAAAATACTTATAAAACTGTTTTTTAATAGATCTAATATCCTTCCTGCTTTCTCATTTCCTCCTTTAGATAAATCCTCAATATCGTTAATAATTGATTTATCAAACCCTTGCTCCCTTTTATCAAGGGCTGCAAGTGCTAATTCTAAAATATCATCCGATAACCCTTCAGCTTTTACATGAGTAAATATACCTTTGATATCGTTAAATTGAATAAAAGAATTACTTATTAAAAATTTACCAGCTCTAATTATGTCCTTATTTAATTTTGGATTAGAGCCAATAGGCTTACTTACAAAGGCCTTCAAATTTTCAATCAGAAAATTAGGTAGCTCTTGAAAATTTGCCTTAGCAATTTCTTCAATAATTGATAGAGCCGTATCGGTATTAGTATTAATGCAATCGTTAATTGCCATAAAGCATTTAAAACTTAACCTTTCTGAATCTTTAACATATTGACTGATTCGTGCTAATAGCTCTTCACCCGGATCATCGCATAGTTTTTCTAATTCAAGGGTTTTTCTTATTTCTTCCTTTAAAGGTTTCGGGTAAGAATTTAGTATCTCTAACGCTTCTTCATAGATTTTCAGGTTATCGGCCGTCAATAAAATTTCATATACGGAATTTAATGAACTATCGCTATTGTCTGTACCTAACCGCTTACATAAGCCTAATATAGAATCTACGTCTTTATTTTGTACCCTATGAATTGTAACCTTATCTAGAAATATTTTAAGTTTTTCTTTAGGAAAACTATCTAATTTACCGTTTACGGTCAGAAGCTTAAGCGATTTGCTAAAACTATCGGAAGATTCTGCTCGTGTTTTTATTTTTTCTATAGTTTTGTCGGATAAAATATAGTTATCTTTCGGTTTCTGTAAAAGCAAATCTATAGCTTTATCAATAACTATCTTTTTATCTACGGATTCTAGAACTTTTACTAATAAACTCGCATCTACTTTATCACCTACTAATTCTAGTGAGTATTCGGCAAATTTGTCTATAGATTCACTTTCTTTTTTTAAAGTGTTTATATAGTCTTTTTTACTCCCTAAAATTGCTTTTTTCTTATTAAAACTATTTAATTGATTTTGAAAAATCTTCGGTAAATCTGATAATAAATCCTGGTCCGACTTAACGCTATTGTCTCTTGCCAATAACTTCTTTAAAATGTATAAACATTCGGCTTTATTATCTATATTTACGTTGTTATCTTTTACAATTTCAGCAATTTTACCGTATATCTCGCCTAAATTTGAAGGAATGTAATCAGGGTCTAAATCCAAGGTAGTTTTTAGAGTGCCGATTGGTTCTTTAACCTTATCGTTTGGCTTTGTTTTTAGGGAAATTGACTTCCAAGGTTTCTCTATTATGTCCTTTAAATACTTTTTATACCCCTCCTCTATATTTTTATAGGCATCTTTTTGTTCGCAAAAATCTACAGATTTTTCAAAATCTTCGATAAACTGGCCTTTATCCTTCTTTAAACCCCTAGCTATAATTTCTATGTTAAGCAACGACATAGGACCGCAACTATTACTGTCTTCCTGTTCCTTGCCGGTATGTTCTATGAATTCTATATTTCCCGGTAGTGCCGATTTAATCTTTTCTTTTAATCGATTTTTATAGCTCTGATATGCCTCTGCTAACCCCTTAGAATCTTTAATTAATATTTTAGTATCGTCTTTTTCTTTAATGATAGCCAATGCTATCCAATGGGTACCACTACAACCTCTTTCTTGGTCGGTACTTTTTCCGCCGATATTATAAGAAATAAATAAAGGCGGTAAAGATTCTTTTATATCTTTAGCCCTTTTTTCCAAAGTGCTCTTAATCGTATCTTCAGTAGCATAATCGATCAGTTGGTCTCTATGATAACCATGTTTAGTAATTACATAGCTACCGTATTTTTTCATCTGATCGCTATCGTACCAACTACCGCTAGTTTGAACAGGCGGTTTTGACGATTCACGTCTTACTTCCCTCTCTTTTTTTCCTATTTCTGAATAACTATTTGACTCCTTATTTTTTGCTTTTTTTAGCCTTTCTTCATAACGGCCTACATCGATCCCTGTTTTACCTTTACTTAGTTCTATTATTTTAGATGCAGCAGCTATTGTTTCCGGTTTAGGATGCTCCGATACTCTTTTTATAATTAAGTCTAACGTTTCTGAGCTGACATCATCCTTTAATAGCTTCTTAGCTAAAAAAATAATAACGTCGTCAGCAATACTTAATTCCGATACAGCTTTTAGACTGTTAACAATCATTGCCGATTCAAGTTTTTCAGGTATTAACTGTACGCTATATTCTAGTAACTTATTTTTAAGGTCTATTGAATCACATGTTTTTAGGCATTTTACTACAAATTCATTAGTTAAAAATCCCAGGTCCAAGACCTGCTTAGATCTATCTTGAAGAGTTTTTAATAAATATAACGTATCAACCTTAAACCGAGCTTCAACACTTTCGTCTTTTAAAATCTGCCCAAGTTTGGTATATATTTTATTAGTTGGCAAATATCTTTTATCACTATCTAAAACTGCTTTTAAGGAAGAGATTGTTTTTTCTAAATCCTCAGATGATTTAAGCGAAACTGATTCAAAATCTTTTTCTATTTCAGTCAATGGTTGTAAAAGTTTTCCTTTATCACTTACTTGCTGAGTGTCTTTACTATTCTCCACTTTAGCTTGAACAGCTTTTGGAGTTCCATAGTAACTCGTAACCGGTGTATTTAATGATGTATTAATTTTTGACATGATATATCCTCCTACTTGTTAAATATCAAATTCTGAACCTAGCAACTCAACACTGCTATAACTTTGTTCTGTAGCCTCCATATCCGCTGATGAATC
>CAZMMN010000027.1:10481-11380 GCA_964567405.1 uncultured Rickettsiaceae bacterium
TTCATTCACTGATTATTGCCGACGCTAAACAATTGATGATTGAGCTTCAAAAATCTGTTGTTGTATATTTACTGCAAATTGGTAATCTTTATCTATCTTTAACGACTCTTCGATGGCGTCAAAGGCATCGGATTCTCTACCCAATTTATGTAGTGCTAAAGCTTTACAGGCATAACTTACTTTATTCCCGCTATCTAAAGATATTGCTTCATTTAATTTTTCAAGAGCTGTTTCAAAGGCTGTTTCTTGGTCTTCTTTATCCAATTGATCCTTAGCACAATCAATTAAAACCTCAACTTTACTCTTAATAAAGGTCGCTTTGTCACTAGTATTAAGAGCAATTGCCTCATCATACTTCTTAATGGCTTCGTCATAGTTTTTGTCTGCTTTGAGCTTATTAGCCCACTCGTTTATGGCAGCAGCTTTATCTTTAGTAAAAGTTGCTTTGTCACTAGTATTAAGAGCAATCGCTTCGTCATACTTCTTAATGGCTTCGGTGTAGTTTTTATCTGTTTTAAGCTTATTAGCCCACCCATTTAACGCTGTCGCTTTCTGATTTTTAGCGTATTGATAATCAGGGTTTTTGGTTAAAGCCTGATCTGCGGCAATTATAGCATTATCGTATTGTTTTAACTCGTTTAAAGCACTAGCTTTCTTCCCAAGCGCTATAGCTTGATTGTTTTTGTAGATCGCCTTATTAGATACATCTGCAGTAGCTTTTTCCGCTTCTTCAAACTTTACCCTAGAATCTTCGTATTTTTGCAGCTTTATTTGTGCGTCTACTGCTTCATTTCCTTCTTTCTCTAAAGCGCATCCTTGCCAGCTT
This sequence comes from uncultured Rickettsiaceae bacterium, assembly GCA_964567405.1. Classification (GTDB taxonomy): domain Bacteria; phylum Pseudomonadota; class Alphaproteobacteria; order Rickettsiales; family Rickettsiaceae; genus CAZMMN01. Next base: position 11,308 of record CAZMMN010000027.1, read on the forward strand.
AATGCCGTAGCTTTCTGGTTTTTAGCGTATTGATAATCAGGGTTTTTGGTTAAAGCCTGATCTGCGGCAATTA
>CAZMMN010000028.1:0-1858 GCA_964567405.1 uncultured Rickettsiaceae bacterium
GTCAAGCACGTCAGGACGGTTAGTAGCAGCGATAATTACCACCCCTTCATTACTCTCAAATCCATCCATCTCAACAAGCATTTGGTTTAAAGTCTGCTCGCGTTCGTCATTTCCGCCGCCAAGCCCTATCCCTCTATGCCTTCCAACCGCATCTATCTCATCGATAAATATTATGCAGGGAGCATTACGCTTCCCTTGTTCAAACATATCCCGAACTCTACTAGCACCTACGCCTACGAACATTTCTACAAAATCAGAACCCGAAATACTAAAAAAAGGAACTTCTGCTTCTCCTGCAATTGCTTTAGCTAGAAGAGTCTTACCAGTTCCAGGAGGTCCAACAAGCAAGCAGCCTTTCGGTATCTTGCCTCCTAATTTTTGAAACTTGCTAGGATTACGCAAAAACTCTACAATCTCAGTTAATTCTTCTTTAGCTTCCTCAATCCCTGCTACATCTTTAAAACTAACCCTGACTGCCTTATCGGAGATTAATTTCGCTTTTGATTTTCCAAAACCTAGAGTTTTGCCTCCACCTTGCATTTGTCTCATCACAATCACCCAAAACCCAATCAACAGCAACGTAGGAAAGCAATAAATAAACAAGCTGAGCAGAGATGACATTTTAGTATCAGGAGGCGAGATTTCAATATACACCCCATTTTCTGCTAACATTTTAATTAGTTCAGGATATTCAGCAGCATAAGTTGAAAATTTGCTACCGTCTGTTAAGGTGCCATCAATAACCTTACCATGAATATTTACGGAGCTTACTTGCTTATCAGCTACTTTAGCAAGCAGTTCAGAAAAAGACATGCTATCTTTATCACTGGTAAAATTATTTCCATACAGATGAAAAGCTAATCCTAGCCCAACAAAAATTGCTATCCAAATATAAATATTTTTGTAATTATTCATTTTCTATAAAATCCTAACAGAAATGTGTAAAACGTGATATAAACTCCGGGGAGAAAGAAAAATCAAGCTCTCCCCGTAAATTATCACTATTATAATAACATAGATAGGGTAGCGCTATAATTTTTTTTAATATTTTAATAACTGGCAAAGTAAATAAGATCTCTAAATGATTATCACTACTAATCTCTTTCAATTCATCTAAATTTATCCTGCCCTTAACAACAGCATAATCACTAGTAGTTAGATGGGTAATATAGGCGCCAAACAGGCATGACTCATTCCCCTTAAAGCAAAATCTGCTATCCCACCGTACTGACTGCTGCAAACTTACGTCCTGCGGCATATTTTTGCCAAACTCGCGGTAGATTAATAATTGATTTAGTAGCCTTTTTACCACACAACCATGTAATGTTCTCACAAAGAATTCTGACTCGCCAGAAATACAATCTAGTAAAATTTTAGTGGAACTTGCACGCGGAACGCTTAGTTTCCCGCCAATTACTGTTAACACAAAATTAATTAGTTGGAATCTAACTTGTTCGCAAGCCTCCTTAAATTTTGATAAATCTATCGTAGCAAACCCTAAACTATAAATGCTAACCGACTCAGCGATAAAAAAAATTAACCTTTCTGCTAGGTGAGATGCCTGCTTATTAATTTCTAGCTGGCGAAGGATAATATTTTGCTTAAGCTCCTCATTTTGCCCTAGTTTTATTCTAATCCGACCACGGTGATACTGGCTAGATGAGTTAGAACTATCTTCAAACCAGGGAATATTGTGAGCCATCAAATAATCTATCAGCTCGCGCTTGCGAATATTTAATAAAGGTCTAATAACTCTAACATTATTAAAAAATTGGTGATTATTATAGCTAAGACCTAGAACAGCGCTTTTACGTTCCTGTCTTATGCAAAAATTTTCAATATAATCGTCTTGGTGGTG
>CAZMMN010000028.1:1868-6113 GCA_964567405.1 uncultured Rickettsiaceae bacterium
AGTTAAGAATATCTAGCTCATTACACAAATTTGTCATCAAACTGTACCGCCCCTCTCGCGCTCGCGCCTGCAAATTAGCAAAATTATTGCCATGATCCCAGCTAAGAATAAAGCAACAATGTCCTAAGGAAGCACTTAACTCTTGAACGTAACGGCATTCTTCCGCTGCCGCTGCTCTTAAATTATGATTAACTGTTAATACTGTTAGTTTAGTTTTATTTTTCTTCGCCCACCTACTCATTAGCAATAATAAAGCTATCGAATCCCCTCCCCCCGAGACTGCTACGGCACAATCCTTAAAGCCAATGGTCGTTAACAATTGGTTGAGTTCACCCTCAAACTTAGCGTAAAGCATAAGAATTAACCCACATTATTAGGCTTTTTTAGTTGCCTCTAATTTAATACCTGTGACCATTCTGGATCGGATGCATCATATAGGGTAGGCACTTCTCTTTCATTGTAACCAGTTAGATCAATTGAGTAAATCCTGGTTTTGCCTGCTGCTCTTCCTCTAGATGGCTCACCTCTATTAAACATAATAACCCTACCATTTGGAGCCCAGCATGGACCTTCAACCAAGTAGCCGCTGGCAATGATTCGCTCCCCCCTATCTTCGCGAGGAGAATTAGGGCGCATTACTCCAATAGTAAAACCCTCACCTCGTGTAAGTTTGGTAAAAGCTATATAATCACCCCGCGGTGACCAGCTGGGAGCCGTGTATTTCCCACCACCAAAGCTAATTCTCTCTACCCCCGAACCATCAGCATTCATTACATAAAGCTGCCGAGATCCGCTTCTATCAGAATTAAAAACAATTCTGCGCCCATCAGGCGAGTAACTAGGAGAAGTGTTAATACTATAACCGGTGGTGAGCCTTTGAATTTTCATACTTCGTAAGTCTATTTTATATATATGCGTGCTACCGCCTTTAGCTATAGACATTAAAGCTTCATTGCCATCCGGCGAGAAACGCGGGGCAAAGGACATGCCTGGAAAATTGCCAAGCACAGTTTCCTTGCCGGTTTTAAGGTCAAGCATATAGACACGAGGAGTTCTTCTTTTTACATATGACAGGTAAAGAATTTTATCCGCATTTGGCGAGAAGCGCGGCGTTAAAACTAAGTTTTTCCCATCCGTTAAATAACGATGATTAAAACCGTCATAATCCATTATTGCAATCCTCTTAATCCTCTTTAAAGGCGAGCCTGTTTCCGAAACATAAACTACTTTAGTGTCAAAATATCCTTCTTCTCCAGTAACTTGTTTATATATTTCATCGGCTATTTTATGAGCAGCTCGCCTCCATGCCCGTTCAGTGATCTGAAAAGAAGAATTGGCTATTTCCTTCTCAAGAATAGTGTCCCATAGCACAAAACCTACATGAAGCTTACCACCGCCTAATTTAGTCACCACCCCATTTAGCAAAAAATTAGCGTTAATTTGCCGCCACGCAGCAAAAAGCGGCGTATAATCCACTCCCTTTTTTTGCTCTATAAACGCAGCTAGAGAAATAGGACGAAATAACCCTGAATGCCTTAAATCATTCATAATGACAGTTGTCATATCCTGCCCTAGTGTGTTATTTGCCGAATTATCAGCATCAAAATGATTAATTGCAATGGGAATGGGATCAGCATGCCCACGATTTATAGTAATTGTTTCTATTGCATAGCTAGTTAAAGAAAAATTCAACAGTAAAAAAAAATAAGTTAATAACCGCACGTAAAAACCTCTCTTGAATTTTGGTTATTTAATTTTAGTTCAAAAAAATTATTATAATCTTAAACTGGCTATCATTAAGAATCAGTGTAGCAAAACTAACAAGTGAACGACTTAGTCTAATATATTATTTATTTCCTTTTACTATTCAAATGGCTGTCTGAGGCTAATGGCAGCGGACAATGTCCCTTCATCTAAATATTCTAACTCTCCTCCGATTGGCACACCACTTGCGAGCTTAGAAATCTTAATATTATGAGGCTTAAAATATTCAGTAATGAAGTAAGCTGTGGTTTGCCCTTCCAAAGTAGCATTAGTAGCAATAATTATTTCTTGAATTTGCTCACTTTCGCATCTATTTAATAATTGTGTAAGCCTAAGATGCTCAGTCGTCGCGTAGGCAGAAGCAGACAAAGCACTACCAAGCACATGATATCTTCCTTTAAACATACCACTCCGCTCAATTGCCCACAGCTCTGCCACGGTTTCAACAATAGCTAGCAGCGAAGCATCGCGAGTAGTAGAAGAGCAAATACCACAAATGCTGTAAGAATCAATATTTCCACAAATTCTACATTTAACCACCCTGCTATTGACCAACGCTAACCCATCAATAAGATTTTTCAATCTTATTTCCTTATCTTGCAGCAAATGCAAAACTATCCTTCTCGCAGAACGCTGCCCAAGACCAGGCAATTTTGAGAAAATATATATTAATCTTTCAATTTCGTTAGTTTTATCCATTTTTGCTTATATTCTAAAATGGCAGTTTAAAACCTGGCGGCAGCCCTATCTTACCAAACATATTTGACATTGAATCTTGGCTTTCTTGTTCTGATTTTTGCTTAGCATCATTAAAAGCAGCAGTTACTAAATCTTCTACTATTTCCTTTTCCTCCACCTTTAATAAGGAAGCGTCAATTTCTACCTTACGCATATGTCCTTGCCCATTAATAATCACCGTCACCAGCCCCCCGCCAGCTTTACCGACATATTCTTTATTTACCATCTCTTCTTGCATTTCTTGCATTTTTTTTTGCATGTCTTGAGCTTGCTTGAGGAATTGATTGAAATTTACCATATTTATTCCTATTTATTTTTAAGTAAGATATCAGAAATATCAGCAAAAGGAAATTTTTCGTTTATCATCTTCCACTGTTCATTTTTTTTTGCTTTATTAATTAATTGCTCTTTTAAACTAACAATCTTTGTTTGCACAATGGAAGTTACTCGCCATTTCTCTCCTGCCCACTCGGCAAGCAAATTGCTAATTTGTTGTTTGGTTTTTTCGGTAATGTTACTACCCGCTATTGTGAGTATATTGTCGGCAAAGCCTTTTATCTCTACCTCATTAAGCAATAAGTAATATATCCCTATTTCCTTGTGAGAATATACATAGCGCAGGAAATCCACTATTTTATCTTCATCATATTCAGCCGCCGCCTCTAGGGGATGCGTCGGCTTGGCAATTAGCTGCTCAGGCTCCGGGAAGGTGCAAAAGTAAATTGCTTTTATTACTACCATCTCGCAAATCATCAATTGATTATGCGCCGATTTTAGCTCTATAATGCCCTTATTAAATATTTGCCATAATACTGATATTTGAGAGAGACTGTTTTTACTTAATATCTCTTTAATCTCCGCTTGATATGATTCGTATATCGAGTCGATGTAATTAGGCAACAGTTTTGCTTTATTTAAATAAGCAAGAAAATCACTAGCTGACCTCAATAGCAATTCTATATCTCCAGAGGAGATATAGACATTATTTACTAGTTCCAAAGCTTTGCTAACTTCTTTGTTGGAAATATGCAATAGTAGCTTTATGATATTCGAGACTCCAACTAACCCTAGCATTTTATTTATCGTCTCAACAGTAACAGCATCCTCTAATCCAGCAGCAAAACAACTCGCCTGATCGAGTAAAGCTAAAGCATCACGGGCTGACCCTTCACAATTAAATGCAATAACCTTTAATGCTTCTTGCTCAAAACGTAGATTTTCTTTATTCACGACCATATTTAGTAAGCTGAGTATTTCATTAAAGGTTAGCCTTCTAAGATCGTATCTTTGACAACGCGATATGATAGTATTAGGGATTTTTTGCGCCTCGGTAGTGGCAAAAATAAATACAACTCGCTCCGGGGGTTCCTCCAATGTTCTAAGCAAAGCATTAAACGCCCCTTTCGACAGCATGTGTACTTCATCAATGATAAATACCTTATATTCAGCAAGCAAAGACTTATACTCGCTGCTTTCAATTATCTGTCGAATGTCATCTACGCCAGTTTTGCTGGCAGCATCAATTTCTATTATATCCGAATGAGCGTGGTTATTAAAGCTTTGGCAATTTAAGCAGTGGTCGCATGGTCTTACTTGCCCATCTTTTATCACCTTAGCAGTACAGTTAATCGTTTTTGCAATAATGCGAGCCGATGAAGTTTTGCCTACTCCGCGGATGCCCGTAAGTAAATAGCCAGGAGCCAGCTTATTGTGCGAAATAGCATAACTCAGCGCTCTAACTAA
>CAZMMN010000028.1:6197-11292 GCA_964567405.1 uncultured Rickettsiaceae bacterium
CATAAAAATTAGTAGGACGGTATTTCCTGGCGAATGGTAAATATTGAAATGACTGCGACACAACAGAACCTTTGAAGGGACAATAACAATGCTTTCGAAATAAATTTAATGCTAGTAGCGACCCATTAAATTTTATTTTGGCTGCTTCCTTTCGAATCTGACCGAATGAATAAAATTCATGCCCGCTTCTAGCGATTTTTAATATAAAACTTTTAAGCAGCAAAAGCAAGTGCGGCAGTATTTTTGTCTATAGATCATTTTGCTTATTTTATTGATCACCATAACTAATCTTGAAATAGTTGCAAACATCTTGAACTACTGATATTAAATTAATAAGAAGCAGTAATTTTAGCATATTGATTTATGACCAACAATTTTAGAACTGCCCTTAAAACAGCGAAAGGTCTTGGTGCAGCGAAAAGCGGCAGTGCTCATTGGTGGCACCAACGCCTAACTGCAATTATTATGGTATTGCTTAGCGTATGGTTATTGCTATTTATAAAATTCAGTGCCAACCAAAGTTTAAGCAATTTTATTAATATGTTGCAAAAGCCTTATAATATCGCTCCGCTGATCGCCCTTATTATAGTGACTTTCTATCATTCTGCCTTAGGCATACGAGTCATCATAGAAGATTATATTAGCTCCATAGGAGTGCGATTTATTTTAATCATAGCCATGCAATTTTTTTGTCTGGTAACTGTCATTTGCTTGATAGTAAGCTTACTTTATACAATGATGTTGTAATCTTTAAACTATAATGCGCCTAAAATCTGCTATAGCAAAAAACGCCCTGGATTTGTAACCTAATAAATAAATTTATGACTACAGCTTATAATATTATTAACCATGAATTTGACATAATAGTGGTGGGTGCTGGGGGAGCCGGTCTTAGAGCAGTTTTGGGAATGGCGCAGCAAGGGCTCAATACTGCCTGCATTACTAAATTATTTCCTACTCGCAGTCACACAGTCGCAGCGCAAGGAGGTATTAGCGCGGCTCTTGCTAATATGGGGGAAGATGATTGGCGCTGGCATATGTATGATACTGTAAAAGGTTCGGACTGGTTAGGAGACCAAGATGCAATAGAATATATGTGCAAAAATGCTGCCGCCTCTGTATTAGAGCTTGAACATTATGGCGTACCATTTTCGCGCACTAAAGACGGCAAAATTTACCAGCGCGCCTTTGGCGGCATGACCACGGATTACGGCAATGGCAAACCAGCGCAGAGAACTTGCGCCGCTGCCGATAGAACCGGGCATGCAATATTGCACGCTTTATATCAGCAAGCTTTAAAGTGCAAAGCGCAATTTTTCGTAGAATATTTTGCCTTAGATTTAATAATGGATGATGAAGGATGCAAAGGTGTAATTGCATGGAATTTAGATGATGGTTCTATTCATTGTTTTCGCTCTCATCTCACTATTATAGCTACCGGGGGCTACGGGCGAGCATATTTTTCTGCGACTTCTGCCCATACTTGCACTGGTGACGGCGGAGGGATGGCAGTGAGAGCAGGAATTCCTCTACAAGATATGGAATTTGTCCAGTTCCATCCTACTGGCATTTATGGCTCAGGATGCTTAATTACAGAAGGTGCTAGGGGCGAAGGCGGCTATTTAGTAAACTCGGAAGGAGAAAGATTTATGGAAAGATATGCTCCTGCCGCGAAAGATTTAGCATCGCGCGATGTAGTCTCACGAGCGATTACCATGGAAATTCGCGCTGGTCGCGGAGTAGGAGAGCATAAAGATCATGTCTATCTTCATCTAAACCATTTGTCTCCTGAAATTCTTCATGAGCGTCTACCGGGCATTTCAGATACAGCTAAAATATTTGCCGGTGTAGACATAACCACTCAACCAATACCTGTATTACCTACAGTACATTATAATATGGGAGGTATCCCTACTAATTACCATGGGCAAGTAATTACTAAGGAAAAAGATAATTGCCATAAAATTGTTCCTGGTCTCATGGCAGTTGGTGAAGCTGCATGCGTCTCTGTGCACGGCGCAAATAGACTAGGTTCTAATTCTTTGCTAGACTTAATAGTATTTGGCAGGGCAGCAAGCTTAAAGGCAGCACAACTAGTAAAGCCAAACTCTCCTCATAAAACCCTATCCCCTTTAATAACTGAACAAATTATTAGCCGTTTTAATCAAATCAGGCATAAGCAAGGAGATATCGGAGTAGCAAGTCTTAGACTAGAGATGCAGAAAATAATGCAAAACTACGCTGGAGTTTTTAGAACTCAAGAAATTTTAGACGAAGGAGTAGAAAAGATTAACCAAGCCCGCAGCAAATACGCAAATATAAAAATTTACGATAAGTCTTTAATATGGAATAGCGATCTGGTAGAGGCACTGGAGCTTGATAATTTATTAGCTCAGGCAGTTCTTACTTTACATCTCGCTCGCAATAGATGCGAAAGCAGAGGAGCGCATGCCCGCGAAGATTACCAAGAACGGGATGATGAAAGTTGGTTGAAGCACTCTTTAGGGTGGCTGACTAGCACAGGTGAAACGCTGATTGACTATAAACCCGTTACCCTAACGACTTTAACTGATGAGATAAAATCCATCCCCCCAACTAAGAGAGTATATTAATAATTATAAATATTTATTTTAATAAAGAATAAAAGATATTATTATGGCTAATCTGACACTACCATCAAATTCCCAGGTACAAGAAGGTAAAGTGCATGTCGCGCTTGAGCAGGCTACAACTCCTAAACGCCTTAGAATTTACAGATATGATCCTGACCTAGCCGAAAACCCTAGAATTGATATCTATGAATTGGACCTTGAAAAATGCGGTCCTATGGTTCTAGACTCCTTAATCAAAATAAAAAATGAATTAGACCCCAGCCTAACCTTTAGGCGCTCATGCAGGGAAGGCATCTGCGGCAGCTGCGCCATGAACATAGATGGCGTTAACACTTTAGCTTGCATTAAGCCTATTGCAGAAATCCAAACAGACATCCATATCTATCCATTACCGCATATGCAAGTAATTAAAGACTTAGTTGTAGATATGACAAATTTTTATGCCCAATACACAACAATTGAGCCCTGGCTGAAGTCTGACACCCCTCCCCCTTCAAATGCAGAAAGACTGCAATCAATAGAAGACCGTGCTAAATTAGACAATCTATATGAATGCATATTATGCGCTTGCTGCTCTACTTCCTGCCCAAGCTATTGGTGGAATGCTGACAAATATCTCGGTCCAGCAACACTTCTACAAGCATATAGATGGATTATTGATTCGCGCGACGAGCACACCGCAGAAAGACTGGATGCTTTGGAAGACCCCTTTAAGCTCTACCGCTGTCATACAATTATGAACTGCACCAAAACTTGTCCGAAAGGATTAAATCCCGCGAAAGCGATTGCGGAAATCAAAAAATTAATGATTTCCCGGCACGGAATATAGATGAATAGGAATTAGAGAACGTGGTGGGCCCGGCAGGACTTGAACCTGCGACAACACCGTTATGAGCGGTGCGTTCTGACCAACTGAACTACGGACCCGTATCGTGGATATATCAAGAACTTATATAATTTTTGTATTTTAAAGTCTAGTAAAAAGTGCGTTTAGGTCTTATTATTTGTGCAAACGCCCAGTTTACTATCAACGCTTGTCATCTCATGAAAGTTAAGAAAAAAACTCAAGATTTACCAATATTAATTGGCAACATCCTTGATCATTTTGATACTTCTCTATATAGCTTCTTGGCTCCTATACTCGCACCCATTTTTTTTCCTCACTATTCCCCATCTGTGCAACTTATTCTAGCTTATAGTATCCCTATAACCTCGCTCTGCACCAAGCCTCTTGGCAGTGTCATCTTTGGCATAATCGCGCAAGTAGCAGGGCCAGTCAAAGGGCTTAGCTACTCTTTAATCGGTCTAGCAATTACTACTGCTCTAACCGGTCTTCTGCCAAGCTATCAAAAAATTGGGCTACTAGCACCTATTGGCTTAATCCTCCTGAAAGGGGCAGCAAGCGTTTTTGCCGCCGGCGAGAATATTATAGCAAAATTATATATTATGGAAGATAAAGAAGAAGCGGAGGAGTTCAACGCCTCTTATTTATACCAAACTTCTTGCATACTAGGGATTGTTATGTCTTCACTAGCAAGCGCAGCTGCTATTACTGCTGCTAATAAAGGCTATAGCGAAGCTTGGCGAGTTTGTTTTTGGTTTGGAGGATGCGTAGCCTTTATAGGCTATTTTTTCCGTAAAAGTCAACTAACTGTAGCTTCTGCCGCCATTATAAAACCCAATATTTACTCCTATGCAAACTTATTTTGGCTTTCATTGTTAAACCACAAAGCTAATATATTTCGGATTGCCGTTAGTACCGGTTTTTCTTATCTAACCTACTCCCTGCCTTTTATAGTTATGAATAGTTTTATTCCATTAATTAGTCAGGTCACTTTGGAAAATATGATGAAGCTAAATAGTATTTTATTGATTTTAGATATGTTAATGATCCCCTTAATAGGCTATTTGACAAGGAAGCTTAATAATTTAAGAGTAATGATAATTGCCGCTTCATTGCTAGTAATTAGCATTATACCGCTGTGGTATGGATTACGTGACGCCTCGCTGCTTTATATCACCTTCGTAAGATTTTGGATTGTTATTTGCGGCGTTGTCTTCTTATGCCCATTAAATATATGGCATAAAAAGTTAATTAATGCTCCAGAACAATATCTATTAATTGGGATAGGCACTTCCTTAGGTTCGGTAACCATAGGATATCTCACCCCTGCTATTTGCTTATTGCTGTGGCAAATAACCGGCATGTCAATATCCATAGCTCTTTACGTAGTGCTAATCGGAGCAGTAACTTTATATGCTATAGTCTCTAGCAAATAAATAGCGTTCATTAAATTTAGGTTAAGTCTGACATAATTTTATTATCTTGCGCTTTTGCTTATCCCACCGATATTGAACATTAATCCTCCGTATTTCGGTTACTATGACATCCCCATTTGGTAGCTGCGCTATATCAAATCCTTTTTGTAATGATTCGGTAATTAAATCTGTGAACTGACAAATATATTCAATATTATTAAATA
>CAZMMN010000029.1:0-11286 GCA_964567405.1 uncultured Rickettsiaceae bacterium
AAGGTTAGCCCTTGCAAAAACAGCTCACGGAAAATTACCCTCTCACTAAAGCCAGGAGCAATTTTAAAGCTTACTCTTTTGGCGAGCTGAGTTAAAACCTGCTCTACTTTTCTTTTATTTACTGCATCAAGGTTACTTAGCCTATTGCGCACCACTATCCAATTTATTGATTTTTGGTCGCGTTTGGCTTTTTGCATTTTTTGCTCCCAAACCATTTGACTGTAAATAGAGGGGCTAATTATCGTTAAATCATCAGGCCTTATTTCCGCCATAACGTTAAGGTCAACAAAACTATCATTCAAGGGAGTGATAATCGTATCTGCATACGAATGAGCTAGCTTAGAAAGATAAGAATTATGACCTGGCGTATCTATAATTACATACTCTACTTGGGTCTTCAACTCACCCAGTATCTCTTCAAATCTAGCTTTATAGTCGTTTTCCTGCTCACGCACCTCTGTTTTTTCACTTTCTGCTAAATGAAAATGTCGCGGCATTGACACTAGCTTATCGGGATTTTTCTTATTGTAAGCATGACGATTATTAATATAGCTAGTTAAAGAATGCTGACGCGAGTCAGTATCAATACTAGCCACTTTATAACCTTGCGCTAATAAGCTGCTAATGAGGTGCATAGAGCAAGTGGTTTTGCCTGCTCCGCCCTTTTCATTGCCAAAGACAAATACGTAAGCCAGATCTTTATCCTTCATAATTATCACAGATAAATTGCACCAGTAATCTTACTCCATAACCTGTTGCTCCTTTTGGGCAGGTTGCTTTGCCTTTTTTCTCCCATGCCATGCCGGCAATATCAAGATGAGCCCAAGGCATCCCTTCTTTTATAAAGCGCTGGATAAAGTGAGCTGCTGTTGAACTACCAGCTGCCCCTCTGGCATTACCAATATTAGCAATATCTGCTACATCTGACTTAATCATCTCATCAAAGTCTTTATGTAGCGGCATTCGCCATAATTTCTCATTAACCTTATTACTAGCTGCAAGCAGCTTTTCTGCCAGTTCGTCATTATTGGCAAAAAGACCTGCATAGCTATTGCCTAGCGAAACAACAATAGCACCAGTAAGAGTTGCAAGATTTACCACGCATTTTAACTTAAATTTATCTTGCACGTACCAGATAGCATCTGCCAGTACCAGCCTTCCTTCAGCATCCGTATCAAGCACTTCCACTGTTTGCCCCGACATAGTAGTAACTATATCACCGGGTCTTTGCGCGTTGCCTCCCGGCATATTCTCAACAAGCCCAATCACGCCAACTACATTAACTTTTGCTTTTTGCAAGGCCATTGCCTGCATGCAACCCACTACAGCTGCAGAGCCAGCCATATCATACTTCATATCAGCCAAATTTAATGAAGGCTTTAGGGAAATGCCGCCCGTGTCAAACGTTACTCCTTTGCCAACAAGGGCTATAAAATCTTCGTCTTTACCTGCCCCTTGATATTTCATTATTACCATCTTCGACTCATTTTTAGAGCCTTGCCCTACGCCAAGCAAAGCGCCCATTCCTAGCATCTTCATTTCTCGTTCGCCTAGTACCTCTACCTCAAGCGGCAAATCTTCAAACTTTTTAATTATTTTCTCAGCATAGGTATGAGGATATAATATATTTGGCGGCTCTGAAACATAATCACGAGCAAGCCATACTCCTTGAATAACTGCTTGCTTAGCAACAAAGGATTGCTGCGTTGCTGGCACATCATCTGTTAGTATTTCTATGCTCTTAACCAGAAATTTTTCTTCTTCCTTTTGTTTAGTCTGGTATTTATCAAACTTGTAGGAAGCAAGCAAAGCTCCACTAGCCACTAAACAGGCAGCAACCGCAGGCAAACGATTGCCAAGTTTGCTCTCTAAATTTACTGCTATATTACCTACTCTAGCTGCATGAGCAGCAGCCACAATTCTTCCTCCCAACTCTTCAATACAAGTATCAGCCAACTTGCTTTCTTCTCCCGTACCTACTAATAGTAACTGCCTAATTTCTCCTCTTTTATTAGTAGTGGTTAGCAGCTTAAGCTGACCAAACTTACCCGCAAATATTTGCTTATCCTGCAGGGTTTTAGAAATTATTCCCTGATATTCCTGATCAAGCAGCATTAAAAAACTACTCATCTTTAAGCCTTCATTTAGCAACAAGGCAATAGCCGCTGCTTTTTCAGGCGCTTTATCTATAAAAATTACATCTAGCATGGCTAATCCGCTTAAGTTTTAATTTTCTGATTTTATTGTCAGTGAAGTTACTTTGCAATAATTTAATACTTGCGCTGCCAAAAAACTATGAATTTAGCAAAGCAAGCTAGCTTTAGAACAACTTAGACATAGCGCTGCGCATAAAATTTTTTTTATCCATCTTACTTGCCCTTTTTATTAAATCTTGCAATTGCTGGAACTGCTTGATTACAGTATTAACTTGCTGCACCGAAGTACCTGAGCCAATTGCAATGCGTCTTCGCCGGGAGGCATTTAATACGTCAGGATTTCTTTTTTCGCGTTTAGTCATGGATAGAATTATAGCTTCTTGGTGAACTAGCAATTTTTCATTTAATTTTGACGCATTAACTTGTTCCATTAGTCTACCAGCCCCAGGTAGCATTCCGACTATCCCTTTTATTCCTCCGAGTTTTCTAATGCTTCTTAGTTGCAATAAATAATCGTCTAAATCAAACTTGCCTTTTTGCATTTTAGCTGCGGCTTTTTGCGCCTCTGCCCTATCTATCATGCTAGCTGCAGTCTCAACAAAGTATACAATATCGCCCATGTCAAGTATTCTTGAAGCCAGGCGCACCGGGTCAAACTCTTCTAAGGAGGATAACTTCTCCCCACTACTTAGGAATTTTATAGGTTTGCCCGTAATATATTTGACGCTAAGAGCGGCGCCTCCCCTACTATCTCCATCAACACGGGATAAAACGGTGCCAGTAATATTGAGTTTTTCGTCAAAATTCTTAGCAAGATTTACAGCATCTTGTCCAGTCATTGCATCAACTACTAATAGTGTTTCAGCAGGGTTAATCAGTTTTTTTAAACTTACCGCTTCATCAATCATATTATCGTCAATATGCAGTCTGCCCGCAGTATCGTATATAACTACATCATATGCTAATAATTTTGCCTCTCTTATGGCAGATTGAGCAATATCCATTACATCATCAGAAGAGCTGACGAAGCAATCCACGGCAATAGAACCAGCTAGCTTTGCTAGTTGTTCCCTCGCCGCCGGTCGATAAACATCTAGAGACACTAACAACACCTTCTTATTGCTATTCTTTAGCTTTAGCGCTAGCTTACCGGTGGCAGTGGTCTTGCCGCTACCTTGAAGCCCTACCATTAGTATATTAACCGGAGGTTGAGAGCGCAACTGCAACTGCAACTCTTCCTTGCTTGCATAAAGAATGCTAACTAGTTCATCATGCAGGATTTTAACCACCATTTGAGCGGGCTGCACCGACTTGACAATTTCCTGCCCAATCGCTTTTTCTCTGACCTTAGCAATAAAATCTTTAACTACCGGCAGTGCAACATCAGCTTCTAGCAAAGCAACGCGAATATCACGCATGGCACTGTCAATATGCTCAGCGGTTAGTAGCCCCCTGCCTTTGAGCTTATCAAAAACCTTAGTAAGATTTTGAGTAAGTAGTTGAAACATAAGTTAAAATTGATTAATTTAATATTTATTTTATACATGTTTAAGTACTATACTAAAAGTATAGAGAAAATGTAGGGAAATATTTAAATAATGAAGTTATCATTGAATTTCTTATACAACTAAATTAAAAATTAATGTACTCATATTATTATTAGAGTTTTTAGTCTCATTAAAAATGAAAAAATGAGACAAGATAACTTATAAACTCAGCCATTTCAACGGATGTAGAAAGTTATGATCAAAGTTGACAACACTAAGAATATCTCAGGTACTAAGCCTAAAAATTTATCTAAAGAGGAAACAAACAGAACGAAATTTAAAGGAATTGAGAAGCAAGAAAGCAAAAAAATAAGCTCTACCTCTTCTTCTACCTCAATTAACCCATTATTACTACTGCAAGAAGCAGATAATGAATATCAAAAAGAACAAAAAAAGCTAAAACGGCAAGGAAACAATATCTTGCATTATCTAAATAAAATGCGCTTATCTCTACTTACTGGTAGCTTATCAGAAAACCAATTACTGCAATTAAAAGAAGAACTCTCTCAAGGAGATTACCAATTCAGTACACCCGTTCTACAAGAAGTAATAAATGATATTGTGCTACGCGCAGAAGTGGAAATCGCTAAAATTGAAACTAATAGGCAGGAATAGTTTTTACTTACCTACTTGCCAATACAAAATTTGCTAAATATTTCCCCAATAATTTCCTCTACTTCAATTAAGCCTGTAATATGAGCTAAAGCTCTTATAGTCATTCTAACATCCTCAGCAGCAAGCACTAAGTCCTGCTCAATATTAAAATTAGCTAAATATAGCACAGCTTGCTCAAGATAACGGCGATGGCGCAGTTGGGTGATTGCAGGACTTTCATCTAACTTAGCAATATTTGCAGCAACGGTTTCAATTTCTCTTAACAGTTCCTTGAGCCCCCAGCACTCCTTTAAGGAAACTAATAAAGGCTTCCTATTTTTCAATTCTTGAATAGCGGTGCCAGGCTCTAATAAATCCACTTTATTAACAACAAGTATAGTATTATTGTCAATTAATCCGGTGATTATATTATTTGCTTCTGCTTCCATATTAGCAGCATCAAGCATAATAATTTTAATATCGGCATTTTTAGCTGATTCTATTGCTCTTCTTATGCCTTCTTGCTCTATTAGATCGGAACTATTATTTCGGATGCCGGCAGTATCTTGAACGATAATTGCATATCCTCCAATATCTAGATGCCCTTCAATAACATCACGCGTAGTGCCTGCTATATCTGATACTATCGCCATTTCTCGTTGCATAAGAAAATTTAAAAGACTAGATTTACCAGCGTTAGGCAGCCCTAAAATAGTTAATTTTATGCCATTGCGGATTAGTTCCCCGCGTCTATTATCATTTAGGTGCTTTAATATGTCATTTTTTAAATTGCTAACAGTCTCATAAGTAGTAGTTAATACTTCTATCGGAATATCTTCATCTGGGAAATCAATATAAGCTTCTAGCAGGCTAATCACTTTTAAAAGCTGCTGCCGCCATTTACTATAAAGCCTTTCTAATTCCCCTCCCATTTGCCTAATAGCCTGCTTATGCTGCATTACAGTCTCAGCTTCAATTAAATCCGCCATACCTTCAGCGCTAGTTAAATCAAACTTACCGTTCAGAAACGCGCGTTTGGCAAACTCGCCAGGCGCCGCTATCCTCAAACCTTCTACGGTCAGCAAAGCGGAATATAATATCTTAGTAATGGCAATGCTGCCGTGAGTGTGGATCTCCACTACATCTTCGCCAGTAAAGCTAGAAGGAGCCTTAAAATATACAATCATGGCATGATCAATTAATTGCCCTGTTTTAGGCTCATAAATTTTTTTAGGATACATTATACGGGGAGAAATTTTTAATTCCTTAATTAACAGCAGCTGTTTGAGAGCGTCTAAACTGCCAGGACCAGAAATGCGAAATACCGCTACTCCAGCTTTGCCAGGTTTAGAACTTTGGGCAAAAATTGTCGTCACAATCTATAATAATAATTTACATTTTATTCAAGGGCGTCACCCCTATTATTGCCAGCCCATACGTTATAATTTTCTGTATGCTACTAACCAAAACCAGACGCGCGGCTGTTAATTCAATATCTTTCTCAACTATAAAACGGTAATTATTATTTTCTTTCCCAAAATTCCACAAAGCATGAAACTTCGCGGCAATATTAAGGAGATAAAACGCAATACGATGTGGTTCAAAATACATAGCAGCCCCTTCCAATAACTTTGGCCACGCAGCGATTAACTTAATGAGCTGCACCTCTTCTTCAGCAGCAAGCAATGATAAATCAAACTTTCCTGCTAAAAACTTATCTAAAGCACTAGGCAATACTTGCTTACTGTTTTCTAGAATAGAAACCGTTCTAACATGCGCATATTGGACATAAAAAACCGGGTTCTCTTTCGATTGCTCTTTAACCTTTTCCAAATCAAAGTCAAGTGGTGCATCATTTTTTCTAGTTAACATTATGAACCTTATAATATCCTTGCCTACCTCATCTATTACTTCTTTAACGGTGGTAAAATTCCCTTGACGTTTAGACATTTTGATAGGCACACCATTATCTACGAAATTCACTAATTGACAAATCTTGACGTCACATTTTATCCGCCCTTCGCTAAAAGCTTGCACTACTCCTTCTATTCTCTTAACGTAACCACCATGATCCGCGCCAAGAACATAGACTAAGCGCTCATATCCTCTATCTATCTTATCTTGAGCATAAGCAAGATCAGCAGCAAGATACGACCACTCTCCGAGTGATTTCTGCAATGGTCTATCCTGCGAGTCGCCAAATGTCGTAGATTTGAATAATAGCTGCTCGCGCTCTGTCCATTCTTCCCCTAATTTACCTTTAGGCGCAGGCAACGAGCCTTCATATACTAGCCCCTTTGCCTTTAGTATCTGTACTGCTTCTAAGATCTTGCCGCTTTCATGCAACGAAGCTTCAGAAAAAAATACCTCATGTTCAATCCCTAAGGATAACAAATCCTCTTTGATCTTCTTCATCATTTCGCTAACAGCAAATTCTTTTACTAATTTTTGCTGTTCTTTCTGAGCCATTACCAAGATTTTATCCCCGAATTCATTTGCCAGTCTGGCGCCAACTTCTATTAGATATTCACCAGGATATAATCCTGGGGGGATTTCAGCTTTTTTGCCAGTTAATATTTCTTCGTATCGTAAAAGTACAGTTTTTGTTAAAGCATCTATCTGCGAGCCAGCATCGTTAATATAATATTCCTTAGTTACTTTATAACCACAATGTGCTAAAAGCCTAGCTAACGCATCGCCATAAACGGCGCATCTCGTATGACCAATATGCAAAGGACCAGTAGGATTAGCTGAAACATATTCGATATTTATTGACTGCCCTTTGCCAATATCTACCGTTTTGAACCCTTCTTCATCTTTGACGAGTTTCATTATGCACTCATGCCAAGTTTCGTTTTTAAGAGTAAAATTTATAAATCCCGGCTTTGCTACTTCAATGCCGGCAATATATGGCACATTAAGCAATAGCTCTTTAAACTGCAAAGCCAGCTCCAGTGGCTTAGCCGCCAATTTTGCCGCCAATATCATTGCAATACTAGTCGATAGATCACCGTTGCTAGTGTCCCGCGGCATTTCCACATTTGCGTTTTGCAGATATTCTTCTTCTATCTGTAAGGTTCTGCCGGCATGAATTATATCTTGCCTTAACCTTTCAAAAATATTCATAGTTAAATATTATTAAAGCTGATGTTATAAAATGACTGATATTCTTTTATCGCAAACCGATCCGTCATACCAGCTATATAATCGGCTATCATAATAGCTTTAGCATGTTGAATGTCAAGAATACCAGACTCTCTCCAACCTGCTGGCAATAGCTCAGGGCTGCTCATATAGAGCTTAAACAACTCTTTAATAATCTTCTGCCCCTTTAAAGTAACGGCGTTAATGTAAGAATGCCTATAAACTTTTTCAAACAAAAAGGCTTTTATTTTTTTAATGTTAGTCTTAGCTATCTCACTAAAGTCAACTAGCGGATAGCTTAAATGCCGAATATCATCAGCATTATTAATTTTTTGCCTATCTATATTAGTTTTAGTCTGTAGTAGCAAGTCATTAATCAACTCGTTAGACAGCCTATTAGATATCTGATAAAGCAGGTAAGAAGTCTCTATCTCTTTAAAAGCAGCATTAATCTCAAAAATATATTTATCAATTAGCGGAAGATTGCTAAGCTGTTCTAAGCTGATTAGCTTAGATTTTACTCCGTCCTCAATATCATGACACACATAAGTCAAGTCATCAGCTAATGAGGCAATCTGAGCCTCTGCGGAAGGATAGGTATTAAGCTGGAGATCATTAAGCAAGTTATATTCTAATATATACCAAGGAATGCCCTCCATCACTAAAGGACCATTATGCTTAACTATTCCCTCTAATACCTCCCAAGTTAGATTTAACCCCTCGTGTGAGGAAGATAAATACTCAAGCTTAGTTAATATTTTAAGAGACTGAGCATTATGCGAAAACCCGCCATGTTCCTTCATACATTCATGCAAAGCTTCCTCACCAGCATGACCAAATGGAGGATGACCGAGGTCATGAGCAATCGCTATACACTCGGCTAATTCTTCCGATAAATTCAGCTCTTTTGCAATAAACCGTGCTGTGTAAGAAACTTCTAAAGAATGAGTAAGGCGATTGCGATAATGATCTCCTTCATGGTTGATGAATACTTGAGTTTTGTATTGCAACCTTCTGAAAGAATTGGAATAAATTATTCTTTTGCAATCATGGGCAAATTCATTACCATATAGGAAAGGAGGAGCGGTATAAAGGCGACCTTTACTATTGTGGGGATTAGACGCATAACTACAGAGCATTTCTTATCCTTGCTTTAGTATCTTGAAATATCGCTGCTATAAGTTTAATATATAAGTGCAAGCATATAATATGCGACTGGTCTTTTCAATTTAATTCAATATTTTGTCTAATTTAGTTATGGTACTAGAAGTCACAGAACGCGGAAGCCAAAGAATAGCAGAATTAATAAAACTAGAAGGTAACTTAGAGCTAGCGCTGAGAGTTGCAGTAGAAGGCGGGGGCTGCTCTGGATTTAAGTATAAATACGAGCTAGTACCAATTCAAACCATCACTCGCGATGATCATGTTATTGAAAAAAATAATGTTAAAATTATAGTGGACTCTCTTTCGGGTCAATTTATCGCCGGCTGTATAGTAGATTTTGTGGAAGAACTGGGTAATTCGTATTTTGAAATAAAAAATCCTAATGCTACTGCCAAATGCGGTTGCGGCAATTCATTCTCCATATAAATTAAAAACTCAGCTTTAATCGCTAGTTAATGTTTTACTAACTTAGCGACCAGAGTTATATTATCCTACCTGTACTAATAAATTTGGCTAAGAAAATAATGTCACTAAGCAGAACATTGGCAAAAAAAACTATCAGAGAGATAGGAAGAGCCGGAGGGGTAAACTCCTCGGTAATCGCGATATTAATATTTGGCTTCACACTAGGGGTTATGTTTGAAGAAATTAACGGGATAGGAACTTGGCATAATTACAATAGTGAGACTGCAAGGATTAATGTCTGCTTTACTCCTCCTGCGGGCTGCGGCAACTTAATAGCAAGGGAAATTTCAAAAGCTAGCGAAACTATATATTTACAGGCTTATAGCTTCACCTCTAAAGAAATAATCAGGGAGCTAATAAAAGCAAAAGACAGGGGGGTAAAAGTCAAAGTGCTGCTTGATGCCAGTAACCTTTACGATAAGGATTCCAGAGGGTATGAGCTAGCTAAATACGGAATAGAGGTTAGGATAGACAAAGTGTCAGGCATTGCCCATAATAAAGTAATCATTATTGATAAAAAGAAGGTAATTACTGGCTCCTTTAACTTTACTAAAGCTGCGGATAAACACAATGCCGAAAATGTAGTTTTGATAGAGGATGAAGAGATAGCGCAAAAATATTTGCAAAATTGGTTAAGCAGAAATCATAGACAGCGCTTATAGTAATAAAATGATAAAAGAATATTTATCTAATAGGTATAACTGTGGCAAACTTTATAATAGTTGGCTTATTAATGCAGATAAAACTGCAATAGCTCTGCAAGAAGCGGAAGAATTTATTAGCCAGGTTCTCTTTGAGGGGAATAGTGTAGCAAATAATCATGATTACAAAATTATCGAGAGGTTAGAAGCAAATACTAAAAATATCTCTATAGAACAAGTAAGAGAACTGCAAGAATTTCTCAATAAAACTCCTATTAAAATGAAGCATAAAGTTGCCGTAGTTTACCGCGCTGAGCTGATGTCTTTAAATGCGGCAAATTCTTGTCTAAAAATCCTCGAAGATACACCTCGTAATTCTTATATTTTCCTAATTACCTCTAAAGCTTTATCTATCTTACCGACTATTAGATCAAGATGCGCTAAGGCTAGTTTTCACCTAGCAAGTTCATTAGAAGATACTAAAGATTATATAAAGTTTATTACTCCCTTACTAAACGACAATTCTTATGCGCAAGAAAGACTAGAGATATTAAATCAGCTTGCTGATAAAGATAAGGAGTTATGGAGCAATTTGGCAGAAAATATATTAAAATTACTCAGTAGAATTATTAAGGCACAGTGCGGAATTAACGGCAATTTCAATGAGGTAGAACGTAAAATTGTACAACAATTACGCTCCACTGATATAGGATATCTACTAAAGAAATTTGAAAATATTAGAAATTTAATAGATACTACTATAAATTATGATCTTGATCCAAGAGTTAGTTTTTTACTTTTAACCAATCAATTGATGGTTTAATTTCGCAGTGATTAATATTCTATTTGAGTTAGTGTCACATATTCTTCCACTAACTCAAGCTCATCAAGAAGCTCTGCAGCGGCTGGGCATAATTAATTTAAAAGACTTATTATTCTACCGCCCCAACTCATATCAAGTGAGAGACATTAACCCTAACCTCGCCAAATTACGCGACGGGCAATTCATTCAAGCAGAAATAACAATTCAAGCCATTGAACTTTACGCTAACAAACAGCGTTCTACTAAAATTATCGCTGCTAATGATACGGGGACGGTGTTGCTAGTTTTTTTTAATAAAATTCCTCCTTTCATTCTTAGTAAATTAAAACTGGGCAGTAAACATGTAATTACCGGTAAGGTTCAGTTTTTTGATTACTATTTTCAAATTATCCACCCACAATTTATTTGGCAGAAAGAATGCTCATTACCGGTAGAACCAATATATTCTTTAACTTTTGCCCTTACTAATAAACAGCTTCATTCGTATATATTAAAAGGACTAAAAATTTTTGAGGATATTGTTAAAGAGATACAGCAGCGCGAGGAAAACCCTGTTACCATTTACTTGACAAAATTGCTAGAAAATTTAAGCGTTCTACATATGTACAATCTTCCGTCAGGAATAGAAAATATTAAGCAAGTTTGGAATAAATCTATTACACTGCTAGCAGTGCAAGAGCTGCAGGCGAATCAAGCGTCATTAGCGAAAATACGGCAACAGAGAAACTGCAAAAGCGGCAAGAGCTTTAAAA
>CAZMMN010000030.1:0-11281 GCA_964567405.1 uncultured Rickettsiaceae bacterium
AGATCTTTTTGCGCCCCTAGAAATTATATAGAGGAGTAATCTTCCGTTGATTAGAAAGATCTTGCCAATTGTACTATATCTTCTATTTCAGCTTGTTACTCGTCTTCTTCTTACTAGCTATGCAATATGGCAAAAACAAATATCTGTTATCGAAATACCATTTATTTTGCTAATGGGCGCTTTAAATGACATAGTATCAGCTTGCTATTTTCTCCCCCTAATTTTGCTTATAATCAACCAATGCACTAAGCTTTTGCCGCGATATCAACTCCCGTATAAAGTAATAGTTACTTTAGGCTGCTTTCTTGGTTTCTTAGCGTTAATTTCTACTAGTATCGCGGAAATAATATTTTGGGATGAGTTTGGCACTAAGTTTAATTTTATCGCTGTAGATTACCTAATTTACACTAACGAGATCATCGGTACTCTACGAGAGTCACTGCCGTTATTTCCCTTACTGTTCGCAATCATTTTAAGCGCTGCATTGCTAAGCTTTATTTATTATCGGCAGCGTACCTTAAAATTGACTGCCAATACTCCTTACTTCTATAAGAAGCGGCTAATTATTGGGGCTTTTATACTAAGCGGGATAATTTTTAGCTTTTATGATTCTCATAAGACAGCAATTAGCAATAATAGATTTGCTGCTGAACTGGCATATAACGGACCGTATGAGTTTTTTTCTGCTTTTCGTAACAACATATTAGACTACCACCAACTCTATCCTACCATAGAGGAGAAAAAAGCACTAAGTATAGTCAACGAGCTGGTAATTCAAAGTAATCAAAAACTGCTAACCCCTCAATATAGCCTTGACCGCTTAGTATATTCTGAGCAGCAAAATATAAAGAAATATAATATTATCTTAATCGTGGTGGAAAGTTTAAGCGCACAGTTCATGGGTCAATTTGGTAATGAGAAGGATATTACCCCTTACCTAGATGCTATAGCAGAGCAAAGCTTGTTCTTTACCAACATATATGCTACTGGCACTAGAACGGTAAGAGGATTAGAAGCTCTTACTTTATCGATCCCTCCAACGCCCGGCTCATCAATTATCCGCCGCACTAATAATCAAGGATTATTCAATATTGGCAGCGTTTTTAGAAATCATGACTATAAAGTTAATTTCCTGTTTGGAGGATATAGTTATTTTGATAACTTATATAATTATTTTCATGGTAATGATTATCATATCATTGATCGCAGCAATTTAAAAAAGGGGGAAGTTAGCTTCTCTAATATATGGGGAGTAGCTGATGAAGATATATTAGTCAAATCCCTAGAAATTGCTGATCAACATCATCAAGATAACCAACCGTTTTTTTCTCTTATTATGACTACTTCCAATCACCGCCCTTATACTTTCCCTAATGGGCGCATCGACTTGCCATCTGGACAGGGGCGCAGCGCGGCAGTAAAATATACCGATTATGCAATAGGCAAATTTATAGAAGAATCTAAAAAGCGTCCATGGTTTAAAGATACTATATTCGTAATCACGGCGGATCATTGTGCCTCAAGCGCAGGAAAAACTGATTTGCCTGTTCACAAATATCATATCCCTTTAATTATTTATGCTCCTTACATTTTAGCTCCTCAAAGAATAGAGCAATTGGCAAGCCAAATAGATATCGCCCCAACTATTTTAGGGCTAGTTAAACTAGAATACCGTAGCAAGTTTTTTGGCAAAGACATATTACAACAAGATGTTGGCAGAGCTTTTATCGGCACTTACCAGCTGCTAGGATATTTAAAAGATGAGCATTTAGTAATCTTAGCGCCAAATCAAGAGCCGAAAACTTATAAGCTGCTAGCCAATAATCAGCGAGAGCAAGTACAAAACCTGCCGACCTTAGTGGAAGAGGCGATTAGCTTTTATCAAACTGCCTATAAATTATACATAACTAATAAAATGAAAGAAGATAAGGAGTAAATTGATGCTTTGTCCTCCTGTTTTATTACAAGTTATTCTAGCTTAAATCTTGTCAAGCAACTTTCGGCAAAGATAATATTGCTTGTTAAGATAAAGCTATTGCAGTTAGTATGTTGATGTAATATCATTAGATTTAGTTGCTCATTATAATTCTTAGATTGCTATAAACATGCCGCATCAAACTGCTGCCTCGGAATTTCTAATGACCTATTTGCCAATTACGGTATTTTTTGGCATTGCTCTTGTTATTGCCATCATAGCGCTAACTCTTCCTCAGCTTCTTGCTGATAAAAAGCCCGAAGTAGATAAGTTAAAGAGCTATGAATGTGGGTTTGATCCATTTGGTAATGCAAGGGGTAAGTTTAATATCCAATTTTATTTGGTTGCTATTTTGTTTATAATATTTGACTTAGAAATTGCTTTTTTAATTCCCTGGGCATTAGTATTAAAAGATATAGGGCAGCTAGGGTTTTGGTCGATGATGTTCTTCTTATTTGTATTAACAATTGGTTTTATTTATGAATGGAAAAAAGGAGCGTTAGAATGGGAATAATTCAAGAAAATAACATGCAAGAAACGGATAGTTTTCTTAATGAGGAATTATCTAACCGCGGCTTTCTTCTTACTAGGGTTGATGAACTGATTGGTTGGGCGAGGGCTAATTCTCTGTGGCCAATGACTTTTGGTCTTGCTTGCTGCGCTGTAGAGATGATGCAAGCTGCAGCCAGTCGTTACGATATGGATAGATTTGGAATGTTATTCAGACCTAGTCCACGTCAATCTGACTTGATGATAGTAGCTGGCACTCTAACTAATAAAATGGCGCCTGCTTTACGCCGGGTTTATGATCAAATGGCGGAGCCTAAATGGGCTATTTCTATGGGTAGCTGCGCTAATGGAGGTGGATATTATCATTATTCTTACGCAGTAGTCAGAGGGTGTGATAAGATTATACCAATAGATATGTATGTGCCAGGCTGTCCTCCTACTGCTGAGGCTTTACTTTATGGTTTATTGCAACTGCAGCGAAAAATTCGACGCTCTACTAAGTTTAACTTAAATAATCCTTATATATGTCCACCGAATGCGACAAGCTTGCAGAATTTATAAGCACTAACAAATTTGCTGTTAAGAAATTATATATCGCAGGTTTTATAGCTTATCAAACTGAAATAAATAATTTGCTAGCTATTTTGTCTTTTGTTAAACTTTCTGCTGATTTACGTTTTACATTGTTGACTGATTTATTTGCTGTTGATTTTCCTGAACGTCAAAAGCGGTTTGAGGTTGTTTATAGTTTGCTAAGTCTCAAATTAAACCAACGTTTATTAATTAAGTTATTGGTAGAGGAAAACGACTCTATTCCTTCTATTACCAATCTATTTAGCGCTGCTTGCTGGTATGAGCGTGAGGCTTATGATATGTTTGGCATAAATTTTACCGATACCCATGACTTAAGACGCATACTAACCGATTACAGTTTTGTTGGTCATCCGCTGCGTAAGGATTTTCCTTTGACTGGGCACTTGCAGGTTAAATATGACGAGATCTTAAAAAAGGTAGTGTATGAGCCGGTAAAGCTTGATCAGGAATTTAGAGAATTTGACTTCACTTCCCCTTGGCAAGGTAATGATGGATTACTGCCTGGTGATGAGAAAGCTATAAATAAAAAATAAAATGTGAGCACATTAAGAGGAGATATTATTAGATCTTTTTAATCACTAAACTTACATTTGTTCCCCCAAAACCAAATGAGTTGGATAACACATAATTAATTTTTGCGGGTTTTGCTATTAACGGTACTAAATCTATTTTAGCTTCGGCAATAGGATTATGCAGGTTCAAGGTGGGTGGAGCAATTTGATCCATCATAGATAATATGGCAACTATAAATTCTACGCTTCCTGCCGCCCCCAAAAGATGCCCCATAGCAGATTTAGTGGATGACATTAACACCTGCGGGTTACTTTCTAGAAATAACTTTTGCACTGCTGCAAGCTCTATAACATCACCAGGAATTGTTGAGGTGCCATGAGCATTTATATAATTGATATCTTCAGGAGTAATTTTAGCATCTTTGAGTGCGTTCTTCATAGCATTATAAGCTCCTCTACCTTGTGGATGAGGAGAGGTCATATGGTGAGCGTCCCCAGCTAACCCGTAACCTACGATCTCAGCATAAATCTTCGCGCCTCTCTTCATCGCATGCTCATACTCTTCCAGCACCACTACTCCAGCTCCCTCGCTCATGATGAACCCGTCACGATTTTGGTCCCATGGGCGCGATGCTTGAATAGGATTATCATTATAATTGGTGGATAGAGCTTTAGCAGAAGCAAAGCCTGTTACCCCTACTGCAGTAATAGGAGCTTCTGCCCCGCCGGCTATCATTACATCTGCATCTCCGTACTTGATGATACGCATTGCATCGCCTATTGCATGTGCTCCTGTAGAGCAAGCAGTAACTACTGAATGGTTTGGACCAGTAAATCCATATTTAATTGAAACATGCCCTGATAATAAATTAATTAAGGATGCAGGAATAAAAAATGGACTGACTTTGCGCGTTGCCACCTCTTTATTTGCTTGGGCTTCATAGAAACTGCGCGAGGTTTCTTCGATAGCGCGTAATCCTCCTATGCCAGAACCTATTATTACTCCAGTCCTGTCACGCTCATATTCATCTTGCGGTTGCCATTGACTATCGACAACGGCTTGAGTGGCAGCAGCAATACCATATTGGATGAATAAGTCCATCTTTCTAATATCACGCGCATCAATGAAATTTAAAGGGTTAAAGCCGTGCTCTTCTGTCTTATCAATAAGACCGGCAATTTTGCAGGGAAAATGGGAGGTATCGAATCCCTCAATTTTCTTTATGCCGCTTTGGCTTTGCAAAATTCTCTCCCAGGTTGAGCTAACATCAATACCTAGTGGAGTGATTAACCCTAAGCCTGTAATTACTACTCTTCGCGAGGACATGCTTAAATTTTATATTATTATTTAAGAACATTGGTTAGATTTAAAATAAGAAATCTAACTTATTGATTAGGATTAATTTTTGTTTTAATGTAATTGACAATATCTGCAATTGTGGAGATTTTACTAGCATCTTCATCAGATATATCTTGATTAAATGCTGCTTCAATTGCCATCATTAATTCTACTTGATCTAAGCTGTCTGCTCCTAAGTCATCAGTGATGCTAGAAGCTAAGCTAATTTTATTCTTATCGATCTTCAGTGTTGCTGAAGTTATCTCGATAACCTCTTGTTCTATTCTATCTTGCATAGTAAAACCTTATAAATCTTTCATAAGTGGATATACTTCAAAACTTTTAACACAAAAAAAAAAAATATGCTAGTCTAAAAATAAAAGATAAGCAAGTTGAGGCAGAACAACCTCTCTTTTCAGTAAATTTATAGTAAATAAATTTTGTCAGCTTAATTGCTTTAGGACAAAAAATAATTTATTCTAGCGCTTTTTACAAAGTATCTTTGAGCAAAAAGACCAAAAATATGCTTATACAAATTTTAAGCTTAGCACAAAGCAAAATTAATGCTGCTGTTGATATAAAACAATTACAACAAATTAAAGTGGAATTTCTTGGCAAACAAGGAGTCTTGACTCAAGAAATGAAAAAGCTCTCTGCGCTTAATGAACAGGAACGCAAGATATTTGGTAAAGAAGTTAATGTGATTAAGCAACAAATTGAAGAATTAATCGTTGATAAGGCGAGTATCTTAGAAGAAGAGGAATTAAAGGAACGTTTAATAAAAGAAAGACTAGACCTAACCCTGCCGCCAAAACCTTTAATTACAGGCAGGATGCATCCTATTACCCAATGTACCGAAGAATTAATCCAACTGTTTACTTCCTTTGGTTTTACTCTTAAAGATGGACCAAATATTGAGGATGATTACCATAATTTTACCGCGCTTAATATGGGAATAAATCATCCAGCAAGGCAAATGCACGATACTTTTTATGTTGAGCAAGGTCAAAAATTACTGCGCACTCATACTTCCCCTGTGCAAGTGAGGAGCATGCAGGTCGCTTCTCCGCCTTATAGGTTTATATCTGTAGGTAGAGTTTACCGTGCAGATTGGGATCAAACTCATACTCCAATGTTTCATCAAATAGAAGGATTGGTGGTTGATGAGCAAACTAATTTTGGGCACTTAAAATCTCTGCTTCTGCAAACCATTAGAACTTTTTTTGAGCAACAAATTTGTGAAATAAGATTTAGACCAAGTTTTTTCCCATTTACTGAGCCTTCCGCAGAAGTAGATATTAAGCTGGGAGATGGTGCAAGGTGGCTAGAGGTACTTGGCTGCGGCATGGTGCATCCAGAGGTGCTTAAGAATGCGAACGTGGATACTGAGAAGTACCAAGGCTTTGCTTTCGGTCTTGGAGTGGAGCGATTTGCTATGTTAAAATATAGGATCAAGGATCTAAGGCAGTTTTTTGATGGGGATATGCGCTGGCTACAGCACTATAGTTTTTTACCATTTGATATTCCAACGTTAGCTGGAGGACTTACTAGATGAAATTTACTCTGTCATGGTTAAAGAATTTTCTAAATACTTCTGCTTCATTAGAAGGTATTGCTGACAACCTTACTTCTATTGGCTTTGAGGTTGAGGAAATAAAAGATAGAAGAGAAGAACTAAAAGATTTTACGGTTGCTTATATTGTAGCGACTGAGCCTCACCCAACTGCTGGTAAATTAAAAATATGTCAGGTGCAAACTAATGATGGCATAAAACAAATTGTTTGCGGGGCTCCCAATGCTAGAGAAGGTATTAAGGTAGCGCTCGCAAAAATTGGCGCGACTGTTCCAAATGGACAACTTAAAATCAAAGAAGCCGAAATTAGAGGAGTTAAAAGTTATGGAATGCTTTGTTCCGAGCAAGAGCTACAAGTTGGCGAAAATTCGAATGGCATAATTGAATTGCCAGGCGATGCTAAGGTAGGAGAGTCGATTTTAAAATATTATGGCTTAGATGATCCTCTAATTCATATTAATGTTACCCCTAATCGTCCGGATGTGCTTGGAGTATATGGAATAGCAAGAGAGCTGGCGGCAAAGGGCGTAGGGCAATTATTGCCTTTACAAGTTCCTGAGATAGTTAATAGTTTTAAATCTAGCTTTTCTGTATCTCTCGATGCTTCTAGCTGCACTTTGTTTGCAGTACGTGAGATAAGGGACGTCAATAATTATCAAAGTCCGTTGTGGCTACGACAATTATTAAGAAATATTGGCGTTAGCTCAATCTCCCCCTTAGTTGATATCGCTAACTATATATCTTATAGTTTTGCCCAGCCTATGCATATTTATGATGCTGATAAGTTAAGCAGAAATATTAAAGTTGGTCTCCCACCACCAGCCCATAAAGTGGTTTTTACTGCTTTGAATAATAAGGAATATACCTTAAAGCACACTGGTGAAGACTACCCGTTAATCATTAGTGATGATAAAGAAACGCATTGTTTAGCTGGTATTATAGGAGGTGCCGCCAGCGCATGCAGTGTTGATACAAAAAACGCTTTGCTAGAGGCAGCTTGCTTTGATAAGGTAGCAATAGCCAAGAGTGTAAGGGAATATAGTATTGCTAGTGACTCTAGCTACCGATTTGAGAGAGGGGTAGACCAAGCATTTACTTTAAAAGTGATGGATATTGCTACGCAACTAATCTTAGAGTTATGCGATGGCTCCGCTTCACAAATTATTTGGGCAGGTGAACAGACGGTAAAAAGCAAAAAAATTACTTTCCCGAGTATCAAAGATTTTTTAAGCTTCTTGTATAAAATTAGCGGTATGGATTTTACTTATCTGGAAGTAAGCCATATTTTACAAAAGCTGGGTTTTGTATTAGAGGAATCAGGTGATTCTAACGCCGCAGATAATCCGCAGCTAGAGATTAAAGTACCTTCCTGGCGAAATGATGTCAATATTAAAGAAGATATAGCAGAGGAAGTTCTAAGAATTTATGGATATGATAAATTGCCCGAAATTCCTTTGCCTGCTGCTTCAAATCTTCTTAGAATTATTCCTCCGTACTATACAAGAACAATCGATATTAAGAGAGTACTGGCAAATCGTGGATTAAGTGAAGTAGTAACTTGGTCGTTTATGGATATTAATGAGGCGGCAATGTTTGGGGAAATAAACAACAATTTATTAATTGTAAACCCAATAAGCCAAGAACTGAATTATATGCGCGCAAGTATAATTCCTAATTTATTAAGATTAGCAGCTAAGAATTTTGCCAGATCTATCAAGGATTTGTCTTTGTTCGAGGTTGGACCTATTTTTAGCACCACAGAAGCAGAAGGCGAAACTTGTTTTGCAGCAGGACTCCGAATCGGACAAAATGTTCCCAAAAACTGCTACTCCAAAGGGCAGATATTTGATGTATATGATGTAAAAACTGATATAGCTGCAATATTATCGCATCTAGGACTTGCAATTGATAAATGCCAAATTAGCGAAATAAATTTGCCTTATTACCATAAAACTAGGTCAGCGTGTTTAAAACTTGGTAAGACTATTATCGGCTATTTTGGACAATTACAACCTACAATTGCGAAACACTATGATCTAGCCAATAGCGAGGTTGTAATATTTGAAATAAATATTTCTGCTCTTCCTCCTGCAAAAGTAAGATCAGGGCAAAAAGCTGACTTTAATCCTTCACATTTTCAACCTACTTCACGCGACTATGCTTTCATAATCGCTAAAGACCAGCCAGTAGGCGAAATATTATCTTGCATTAAAAATATTGACCCGCATTTAATAAAATCGGTAGAGTTGTTTGACCTTTATTTAGATGAGAAAGTTGGATCGAATAATAAATCTATAGCTGTCTCAGTACAGATTCAGGCTAATAATAGGACATTAACCGAGATGGACTTAATTAATCTTAATCAATTAATCATAGAGAAAGTAGAGCAAAAATTTGCTGCTAAATTAAGAGATGCTACCTCAATATAGTAACCATATTTGGTTGATTTTTATACCCAAAGCTGTAAATAAAAAATACCATTCACAAGCAATAAAACTCCAGCTAAGCAAGCAAGAAAAAACCCGTAAAGAAATATTTAATAGCCTCGTTGCTTAGAAGAGCTTGAGCAATACTCTTATATCCAGTTACTTGAAAAATTAGCTCTATCTGAGCCCTGCGGTTGCCAGTGCTCAAGTACGTTAGGAGTACACTGCGCTCCTCGGCTTTTTCGCTCATAGCTCTTTTGCAAGTAAAACTTCGTCTCCCAAATTTTCCTTTACTAGAGAAATATACTCATTTTTTATGCTTTAATTACTACGGTTTTAGCCATTTTATCGTGCAGAGCTTGCCGGCGCTTGCTAAAAACAATTAGCCAAATACCAAATATAGCAATTCCATATCCTAGAAATCTAATAAATAACTGCCCTGTTGTTGGGGAGGTAAAACTTCGCGCATCTACTATTTTCATATGCATAATAATTTTTCCAGGTGTTGCCCCCTTATAACGCCAAAAACTAATAAAATAAACAGCGGGTATAATGAGATTAAATATGACAAAGCATAAGACAGTATAAATAATAATCTGCTTTGTGTTATCAGTGCTGCTTACGAAATAGTCATGAAAACTTTTTGAGTTAATCACGGGATCTATTGTTTTAAATACCCATAGGTCAATCTGGCGCTCAGTTAAAAAGTTTTGGAAAAATAGAAAAAAGAGGAATTTAGAAAGAAAATTTGCTATCGAAAATTGCGCTAAAGAGAGAAAAAATAAATCAAGCGCCGTAGCAAATAGCCTGGGGATAAGATTAGGGTGGCTAATTTGCTTTTTCATCGATCTATCTTATCACAAAATCTAGCTTATTTCCTAAAGTTATATCGACTTGTTCCGTAGAAGGAGGCATGGAATTAAATTCAGTTTTAATGCTTATATATTGCTTAGGCGCTAAATTGACATTATTTTGATTAGCTATATGAGACTTTACCACTCTATTATTTTTATCAAACACTCTCACGCGAATTAATGGCATTGTAACTTCATGCTTAGTAGAATTCACAACTTTATAACTAATAATTATCTTGTGTTGTTCTTTATAATTTTGCACCTGTACATCTTGAATACTAAGCCCATTAAAACTTTGAGCAGGGTTAATTCCAAACCGCTGAGGAAATATTAAAATTGCGAGAAAAATAATCAAGCTAATCAATGCTAATGGGAAAATATATAAATAACCAGCTATTTTTACTGGCAACAAGGCTGGCAGGTTAACTCCTGCGCCAAATTGCGGTGCCGGCGGTACTAGTGAAGATGCTATAACTGGCTCTAGCTTTAGGTGATCTTTTAAAGTTTGGTGCCAAATATTGCTGCACTTGGAGCATTTGACTTTGCGTCCATAAGCGCCTATTTGCTCTTCAGAAACGATGAACTTAGTATCACAGCGTGGACAAGCAATGTACATTGATTATATACTTTTTTATCTAATTAAAATTTGCTATTTTAGCTTTAAAAAATAAAGTTATTTAATAGTTTTATCAATAGTGATTATAAGATTTTATGCAGCAATATAATAGCAATATAGAAGAATTTTGGCAAATTCGCCATGAGCTCTCCAGTAATGAGCAAAAATTGTCAGAAGCAAAGCTAATTCTAAATGAGATTATTGAGCAACTTAGTCAAGGCACAATAAAATCAGTAGAAAAAAAGTCAAATATATGGACAGTGAACCAATGGGTAAAAAAGGCAATCCTGCTTTATTTCCAAGTTACTAGTCCCCAAATTTATTCTAATGGTCTTACCAGTTGGTATGATAAAATCCCGCTGCAGTTCCCAGCTGCTCTAGACACTAGTTATTTTCAGCGCTGCCACTATCGCTTAGTTCCAGGGTCTATTATCAGAGCTGGCAGCTATATTGGCAAAAATACTGTAATAATGCCATCTTTTATTAATATAGGGGCTTACATAGATGATCGAACGATGATTGATACTTGGTCTACTATTGGCTCCTGCGCTTATATTGGCAAAAATTGCCACATCTCTGGAGGGGTTGGGATTGGGGGAGTGTTAGAGCCTATTCATAACAACCCCGTAATAATTGAAGATGATTGTTTCATTGGTGCTCGCTCAGAAATAGCTGAAGGAGTATTGATAGAACAAGGAGCAGTTATAGGAATGGGAGTATTTATCGGCGCTTCTACTAAAATAGTGAACAGAGAAACCGGTGCAATTATTTATGGCAGGGTGCCAGCTTATTCGGTGGTAGTTGCTGGTACACTACCAGCTAAAGAACAAGGTAGACCTAGCCTTTACTGTGCGGTTATTGTTAAGCAAGTTGATGATAGTA
>CAZMMN010000031.1:0-11146 GCA_964567405.1 uncultured Rickettsiaceae bacterium
GTACATCGTTAGCTCGTTATTTGATATTGTCGCAGTCCTGCCAAGGATTACGGGGCAATTTAGCACGCCATGACCAATGCCAGTAGCTTTATAAGCAGGGATGTTTTTTAGGTGCCGCCGACAAAATTCGCCGAGAGAGGCTTCCACCATTTCATCACCATTAGTAAAATCGCCAAGGACTATGGCGGCTACATCCTTGAGCAGCTTGGAGTTTTTCAGATGCATTAAGTGGCGGTGAATATGATAGCCTCTTTCATTGACGTCTTCTAATATTAGGATTTTGCCACTAGCTTGGGGATGCAACGGAGTTCCCAGGAGATTGCACACCGCAGTTAAGTTACCCCCTAATGTCACAGCCGAAATTGACGGCGGCTGGGCTGAGTTGAGGGGCTGCAGCGCTATTTTGACTCGCTTGCCGCTTAGAAGATCCATAACGAGATGAATATTCTTAGGTCTAACCAGCAAAGAGGAAAGCATCGAACCATGGATGGTCGGCATTTTGTAATATTGATTAAATA
The DNA here is from genome assembly GCA_964567405.1 of uncultured Rickettsiaceae bacterium. Lineage (GTDB taxonomy): Bacteria > Pseudomonadota > Alphaproteobacteria > Rickettsiales > Rickettsiaceae > CAZMMN01. The sequence goes on from CAZMMN010000031.1 coordinate 519, forward strand.
AAAAATGGAGGAATGTTAAGTCGCTAAAGCCTATCAAAATTTTAGGACGCGATGGCTTGATGGAAAAGCAGTCAAATACTACCTCGGTGCAGCCATAACCGCCGCGAAACCCCCAAATGATTTTAACAGAAGAATCGACCAATGCTGCCCTTAAAGCGGCGAGCCTTATCTTTTTGCTAGCTGCAAAATAAGGCAAGGTGCTAGAGGAAAAAATTTGCTCATGAGTTGTTGTTTTAAAGCCTTCACTATGGAGAAAGGCTTGAATTTGCGTGAGCTTCAAAGAACTGTTCGAGGTTTTAGAAGCAGGCGCAATTATCGAGATTAAGTCGTGTTGCTTGTTAAAAATAATCATAACAAATATCTTACAGCATCTACTATAACCCTTGCAACAAAATTACGCAAACGTTTTAGGGGGGTGGTGGTTAATCTACCTCTTCATGATTCGGTATCCTGGTTAGTTATATTCATGCATTAGAAGTATAATTCTAGCTAGTAAATGAAAATTGGGAGACGAAGTTTTACTTAAAAAAAAAGAAGAAACTGTTATTCATTAAAAAATAATGTCAGGTATTCTGCAAAATATTTACTAGGCGGGGCTTTTAGCTCTATCTCCTCGCCAAAGATGGTTGCTGGCAGGAGCATTTCCTGCGCATGCAATAATAAACAAGGGGCGGAGACTGGCGATAAAGCCGAGCCGTATTTTTTATCACCAAGGATGGGGCAACCAAGCTGCTGGGCATGAAAACGAATTTGATGCATTCGACCGGTGAGCGGCAGAAATTCTATTAGCGATAAACCTTGTGTGGTCTTTAAGCAACGATATTTAGTAACAGCTAATTTGCCGCCTTGACTATCCGCATTTACTTTTTCAAATGCTATTCCTTTCGTTTTGCTGATTAGGCTGGAGATTTCACCAACATCCTGCTCGGGCTTGCCTACCGTAATAGCAATATATTTTTTTTCGATAAGTCGCTCTTGGAAAGCCTTAGTTAAATGGTAAGCAGCTAAGTAGCTCTTCGCAATTAACAAGATACCGCTGGTTTCTTTGTCTAGCCGGTGCACTAGACGTAAGTCTAGCCCACGATTGCCCAGGCAGCGGAGCGCATCATTCACTGATAAAGCAATTTTGCTGCCGCCTTGAACGGCAAGACCGGGCGGCTTGTTAATGGCAAGGAAATGGTCGGTGGAATGAATGAGGTAATCGGCAAGAAGCTTATCAGCAAGCCTAACTGCCGAGCTGGAAAATAGCGCGACGGAGTTTTCTTGCGCGGTGCCGCCGATAAGGATAGCATCATCCACCACTAATATAGTATCGCCGCTCACCACCCTTGAGCCCGCCTCCGCTTTGCCGCCATTTACCTTAATTTTACCCTTTCTTAGAGCTTGCTCAATTTTACCCTGAGTTAGATTAGGGTACAGGCGTTTTAGGCAGCGATCTAGCCTGGTGGGAATAATGGCATTAACTGTAAGGATGCGCATAAGTTAAGTACCTCTTACAAGAAAATAACACCACAACAAGCAGGAGAGCAATAAGATGGCTCCTAATTGGTGAAAAAGCGCTATAGAAATAGGGAGCATGTATAAAACAGCAAAGATGCACATGATGGTTTGCAGAGTGACGGCAGCGATAATATAATAGGCAAGGCTAGTTAAGCGCGGGATATTTGAGGATAGTAGAACTGCTCCTAAGGCGGCAATGACTATTATTAATAGGTAAGCGGCAAGGCGATGCGCAAACTGGGCGCAAGCGGGATCAGAGAGGCTAAAGGAGGTGGCAGTAACCTCAGGCGGGATAAAGCTGTCGCCCATCAACGGAAAGCTGTTATATATAAGCCCAGCATCTAGACCCGCAACTAGCGCTCCTAAAAATATTTGTCCGTAAATTATTATGAGAGAAACTAGGCAAATGATTTTACAGTTAGAAAGATTAATTAGATCGAGAGGTAGTAATTTAGGGCAGCTGAGCTTCATTAATTGCCAAAATAGAATGGTGTAAATGATTACGGCAATAATTAGGTGACAGGCAAGGCGAAAGTGGCTGACGGTTGGGAGGTCTTTGAGCCCGCTCTTTACCATATACCACCCCATAAACCCTTGCAGGAAAAACAATATTAAAACAGCTAAATAAGAAAGATTAGAGGCTTTTAACTTGCCAGTAAAGTAAAAGTAAAGCATGGGCAGCAAGTAGATAAGCCCGGTTATTCTAGCAACAAGGCGGTGAATAAATTCAAGGTAAAAAATAAACTTAAAATCAGCGATATTCATGAGATAATTATGTTGCTGATACTCAGGGGTTACCTTGTATTTGCTAAACTCAAGCTCCCAATCATGCTCGTTCAAAGGCGGCAAAATACCCGTAACTGGCTGCCACTCTACTATTGACAATCCCGAATTAGTAAGGCGCGTGAGCCCGCCAAGGAAAATCATTGCCACCACCATGAATAGGCATAATTGCAGCCACCTAACCATCTCAGTAAGACCTGATCATCGCAAATTCCAGCAAAGCAAGCAAATAGCGTTGGTAGGCATTTTGCGTGCCATTCGCTTTTAATAGCGTGTTTGCTTTGGCAGCGATACCCATTAAATAAGTCATTGTTTGCTGCTTAATCTCGTGATGGTCTAATAATTGCCGGATATTTTGTAAATCCTGTTCGGTTCTGACATCTGCTTTGATGATTAACGCTAAATTTTCCTGCTCTGCCTTGCATAATTTATCATATAATAATATTAATGGTAAGGTGACTTTGCCTTCGTAAAAATCGCCGCCAATGTTTTTGCCAGCTTCGCTGTCCATCACTGAGTAATCTAGCCAATCATCCATAATTTGGAAAATAGTGCCCAGATATAGTCCAAATTGATGCATCATAGCACAAGTTTGCTGCTCCCTGCCCGCTATGATTGCCCCAACCTCACAGGCGGCACCAAATAGCTCGGCAGTTTTTGCCGTTATTATCTCATTATACTCATTAATGCTGAGAATGCGTCGTTGCTTTAGCTTAGATAGCTGCGCCACCTCGCCTGCCGCAATAATAGCAGCGGCTCTAGACAGAGCTTGCAAGGCGGGCATACACTCAGCCCCCACCATCAGTTTAAATGACTGGCTAAATAGAAAGTCTCCGACCAAGATGCTGGTCTTATTACCCCAGATAGTATTGGCGGTAGGCTTAAACCTCCTCAAGCAGCTGTCATCCACCACGTCATCATGGAGCAAGGTGGCTGTATGGATGAATTCCACTGCAGCAGCGAGCATGATGCTGCCCCGCCCCTCATAGTGAAACATTTTACTGGTTAGTATGGTCAGCAGCGGTCTAATTCTTTTGCCGCCGCTTTCTATTAGATATCTCCCTACTAGCTCCACCAGCTCTTCTTTGCACTCTAAATGGCTAATAATTAGCTGATTTATTTGTTCTATTTCTGTTGCTAAAGACTTATGAACAGTGGCAATGATATTCAAGCTGCGCTCCCTCCTTGTTTATTTGATAAGTTGTTGCCAAGCATCATCATCAACCTGCAAAGGCTTGCTAATTAATTGCTGAAGAAATTTTATTTCCTCGTCTTTATCATCCGGAAAGAAATAGTGCATTTTTCTGCTGATATCTTCAGGAGTTTTGGCATTTTTTATAGTCTTCCTATAAAGCGATAAGTAATATAAAGGCTTTAGTTTTGCCAAACTAACCGAACCTATTTTGCTATGGTCTAAATTTTTGGAATTTAAAGAATATTCAAAAGTAACATTATTAGAAGTAGACTGAGGATAATCTGAAATGGTTCTTAGGAAAGATTTTGTTCCTTCAGTGTGAATGGTTTTGATATCCTCCGGAAATTCTCTAAATCGGCTGAATTGGTAAAAATAATCCGTCATTATCTCGATTAGTCGTTCATAATTACTAATAATCGCCACTCCTTCCGCGCTCCAATTGCTGAATAATTTAGCATCGCTACTATTGCTAAAACTTATGCCGGTAGAACCAGAAAATAAACTAAAATCATTTATCTTACTATATAAATTGCCTTTGCGTTTTGCCAAATGAATATCAGCCTTTATTTCAAAGGTCTTATCTTCTAGGATTGGAAAATTAAAGCGCTGTTTATTAGCAATAATATCTTCCATACTGGCAATTATTGGCGCTATGATTTTGCTTTTACTTGGATCATTGGCAGTATAAGCAGATTGTAGATAAGGAATAAGATAGCCGCCAAAATTAAATACCGATGCAAAAAAGCCTTTATGTAAGGTAATATGCGTATTAGTTTTTAGGCTAATATCATTATTTACTCCGCTAATTTTTACTTTATACAACATGTTAGAAAGCAAGGAGTGAATATTGTTAGAAGTTTTTAAGTAACTAATTCCTATCTCTAAATCGCCTAGCAAGTCCTTAACGCTAGACGCCGCAGTCTTAGCATAAGCTCGCATTTCACAATCCAAGGAAAATGGCCACCAAACGCCGTATATTAAGCCTACCGGAGCGGGTCGACCGGCAGCTACACTATTTGCTTTGGCGCGATAGTAGAGGCTAACTGACTGCGGAATATGAGTTAGAAAATCTTCCCAATTAGCATAGTATTTGTGCTTTTCAAAATTCACAGTGATTTGCTCGCGCTGTTTCTCATAAATTTTCTTACCATTTGCTAAATCAAAAATTTCAATATTGCCAGCACTTATTTGGATAGTTTTTATGAAATTAATTAATTCAAACCAATTTTTATTGGTAATAATATTTTTCATTACCGACGCTTTGATAGGAAAACGAATAGTAATAGAAGAATCACCAATTTTAATTTGCGAGCCGAAGCCTGCCACTAACGGCTTATACCTCGCGCTAATCTCGCCAGAATAAGAAGCAAACAAAGTCTGAGCACGCATGTCGTAACCAACATATATGGGAGAGTTATAGTTTATATTGCTTGATTTACTGTCTTCTTGCCAACCAGTTATTTTAAAAGCAATTTTAAAAGGAAAGCCGGTAGGCGTTATACGATAAAAATTAAACACTGTCTCCGCACCACCTGACGAATAGTTACTGCTAATAGCTTTGCTAGCATACATTTTATTAACTTGTCCTGCGATAAAATTCAAGCAACCAACCCAAGCCACGCTATATATTGCAATTATGATGATAATGATTGCTAGAAAGCTATATGCCAGCTTTTTTACTATTTTCATTGCTCAATTTTAGATATTCCTGGTTCAGTTTGGTAATATTCCAAAACCAGATAATAATCACCACCGTAAAAATTATCATTAAATAAGGAGGAAGAGAGTCAAAATCGCTATTTGGAAGCAACATAAAAATAGCAGATTGAGTAAACGCTCCAAGCGATTTTCCAAGCTTAGCGCCAACGACCTCCACCGTCGCTTTCCCTTTAGTCTTAAGCTCTAAAGGCAGAGGGATATAAGTCATTTCCTTGGTGGAATCAAACAAAGAATATTTAGTGGATTTACTTAAAATATTTTGAATTGCCCCTATCATTACTGCCATATAAAGAGGATTTAAATTATTATTTATTAAGCTTATATAGTCAGCAAATATTACACAAATAAAAAAAATCATTCCTGTTATTGCTATCATTACAGGAGTTAGCAAGGCGGATACAAGCCAGCTCACTTTCCTAAGAATATTGCTGCCAATTATCATAAATATCACGCTAAAAACCCCCATCCAGATGTTGAACCTTCCCATAAAATTAACATAGTCTATGGTACTTGGGTATAGATCCTTAACTTTTGCTTTCCACGGTCCTTCTAAAATATTTATTATTAAGCCGTAACATAATATTAACAGCAATATATGCCCAATATATTTTGACTTAATTATCAGCTGGAAACTTTCCTTAATTGTTAGCTTAGTTTTACTAGCAGCCGTGTCTAAATCACCTTTATTCTGAAGCGCGGAAGTTTTTAAGACATGACTGTTAATAAACCTAAACAAACCCATAGCCAACAACCCAGAGAACAAGATTATAATAACTATTGATTGAAGCATTTCTTGGCATTGGAGATTCTTCTGTGCTTCCGTGGCAAGTAAATTCCCCCCTCCCAGTTGCGGTTGCGAGAAAAAAATTAAAATATTCCCCGCCATAATCAGTCCCATATTGCCAATCATGCCCAGGATGGGATAAAAGCGCTTAGCTTTGCTGGAATCAAAAATATGGTTAGCAAATTGCCAAAACATTAAGTTAATAATTACTGCGCTCCATAACTCAGAAAAAATATACATTAGCGCATCACTCCACCTACCAGCTATCTTAATGAACCACTGAAAGTTAGGATTTTGCAAGGCAAGCGCCTTGATTAAATCAGGCTCAGGATGATAAAAGCTTTGATTAGGATAAATAATGTAAGCAAACGTCACAAAGAAAATTAAAAAAACAGTTAAGATCAGATAAAAAATATGCTCAATATTAAGCAAGTTACTAAGTTTCACGTAAGCAATAGTGAAGATGACGGAAGAAGGCAAAACAAACCATAATTTTAAAAAGCTTATGGCTTCTGCCCCTATTGCTGGAACGACCAAACTATCTTTAATTGAACGCAGCGCCCCAAAATTAAGGAGTATGCAAAACATCATCAGAGCCATAGGCAGAAAAAGTTTTACTTCATCTTTTTCTATAGGCCAAATAGTATCCTTCAGCTTAGCAAGAAGGTAGCTAGAAGGATTTTTCATCTTCCCCAAACATAAACGAAGGTAAATAAAAATAGCCAGACCACATCCACAAAATGCCAATACCACGCAGCAAATTCAAAACCAAGATGACCACCACCATAAAAAAAATCACCGCTGCGCGCTCTAAAATAACACACTGCTAAAAATATAGAGCCAATTATAACATGCAAACCATGAAAGCCAGTAGCTAAGTAAAAATTAGCGGCGTATATTCCGTCGTTAAGTTTAAAAGCCGCGTGGTGATACTCATACGCTTGCAACAACGTAAAAGACATGCCAAGCAAGACAGTCATCCCTAGCGCAGTGACACAGTCTTTTTGGTTATTTTCTTCCATTGCATAATGCGCCCAGGTAACAGTAGTACCTGATAACAACAAAATCAAAGTATTTATGAAAGGTAAATCCCATGGATCAAAAACAGCAATCCCTGCCGGCGGCCAGCTACCAGCTTTGATAACCCATAGACCTTCTAATATGCCTTCCGGAAAGAGACTAGCTTTAAAAAACGACCAAAAAAACGCAAAGAAAAACATTGTTTCGGAAACTATAAATAACACCATCCCTATTCTTAAACCTAATCTAACAGGCTCCGTATGTTGTTTTTCTACCAAACCTTCATGTACTACATCACGCCACCAAGAGTAAAGACTGAAACCTAAGGCAATAATGCTGACGCTAAATATATACCAACCTACTATGGAGCTATGCATAGCCATTACCGCCCCTATCGCCATAAATAAAAGGGATGCTGACGTTAAAATAGGCCAGCGACTAAGCTCTACAATATGGAAGGGATGAAGCTTTAAATACATAAATCCTCTTATTTTAACCAGCGGTTAGTATCGCATATCTAAAACGCAAAGACAATATTAAGATATATCAAAGCTACCCAACGTAATTACTAACTGTTATTAAATAGCTTCAGGATTTGCTAGAAAAACCTTTGACTTGTTCAAAAGCTATGCTTCCCCTCCCATGACTTATATCCTGGTAGATAGAAAATAGACTGGCAATATGTCGCTGCATGCCTTCTTCTAAAGAAATATACCTGAATATGAGCTGAAAATTGTCTACTTCCTTATCTTCCGCAAGAGTTATATTTCCTTGCAGTTGCAATTCGCCAAAATGCTCAAGAGATAGATCAATAATAAAAGCTATGTTACGGATATTGTTTGTTCTTTTTATAAAAACCTTGTTTTTATGTAGCGTCTCACCATCAAAAATCCGTATCGGAAGAGGTATCCATTGCAGGTTTTTGTCTATTAAATTAGAACTAGCTAATATTTGCTGCAAGCTATTTAATTTCTCTGATAATTCGTTAAAGAGCAATTTATGATCGCTATTAGTTAAAGTTCTAATGTTTGATTGCTGCAACCTTCTTTCCTCTTCTGGATTGTGATGGATAAGGTTATCGCCATTATTATGGCTATTAGATGTTAATTTAGTAAGTTCAGCTAATTCCTTATGAGTTTCATTTATCTTACTTAGCAACGCAACAACTAAGGATTCAATATTTGTCTCCATTATGGGTTTTTGATCTATCTGAGTTAATGCCAATTGAAGCTGTTGCCCCACTCGCACTTCACTTAGTTGATTATCAGCAGTAGAAATAATTCCCCACGGGGTCTTTAATTTTACAGAGTGAGTTAGCTCATCATTACTTACTACAATTGCCTTAAATTGATAAGGAGATAAGTCCTTAATACCATCAGTTGTGACTATTTTGGCATGAATTTGAGTATTGTTGTTGATACCAGTCAGAGCTTCCCTTAAAGGGGAAGAAGGCGTCATATGCGCCAAGTTCACATATGTTACTGTAGCAGTAAAAGCTTTAGTAGGAGCTGCCGCGTTATTAATAAATACTCCAGTGTTATTTGCATAACTCTCCGCCGGCGCAGGAGCAGCAGCGGCGTTATTTCTAAGAGAAGAAACAGAAGTTAAGCTCATAGGCTCAGAAGTTAGGCTTTTAAAACCATTTACCGCAGTTATGACAGCTTCTATATTGCTATTATTACGAAAGATTTGCAGTTCAATTTCATCTCCCTTACTCATATTGAGAGAAGCAGCAGATAGAGCAAATTTTCCATGAGTTGTAGTAAAAATCACTTCTCCTTCATCCGTTATGCCAGTTACTATGCCTTTTATGATTGAACCATCTTGCAATTGCTTAGAAAGGTTAGTTAAACTATTATATGATTGCTTTCTGGAATTATCAGATATGCTTAAAATATCGTACCTAGTTTTCATATATAATCGAAGATTAAGCGCAAATTAGCATTAATGTTGCAAAATAAACATATCACTAGATTATCACTAATTGGATTATTTCTCAACATTATTGCTAGCATGGTTTGGTATCACTATTTTATTCTTGAAGAAATCATCTTAAAGCGCGTTATCGCCGAAAACTCAAAAATAGCCAATCTATATAAAAGCGAAGTCTGGGATATGAACGCAGGCACGACCCAAAAACTATCCAGCGTAAACTATAAGGAATTAATGCAGGATCAGGATTTTATTAATTTCGTTAAATCATCTGCCAAGTTTTTTACTAGCACTAATTCTGGTATTTCTCTATTTGACAATAAAGGCAATAAGTTTATTGCCAGTAATCATCATTATTTAATTAATCTTGAACCTTACATCCATAGCAATCTTCATAAAGCAATAGCTCTCAAGATCAAAAACTATTTATTTGACGATTATTCTAACAATTCTGACTCACTGGTTAATAACTTCAAAAACACCGCTCGCAATTACCTCACCTTATATGACATTATAATGATGAAAATAGATAAATATTTTCTAAAAGATGTTATCTCTAGCAAAGCGTTCACTAAAGCTTTTGAAGGAAAAACTACTCATAATTTTATACTCAAAGCTTTAGTAATGGATGGTAAGCTTACACCGCAAAAAGCAACTTTCATCAGCAGTTATATTCCCATAATAGACAATAAATACGGCAATTTTCAAATTTGCGGGGTTATAGAAATAACCACCAACATCACTGAGCAATGGCTAAGCATTTCTTATCTCGAGGAAAAGATACTGCTAATTCTTATTATTATTTTCATTATTTTTTTCTTAATTGTAGTTTATAATGCTCGGTGGGCAGTAAAACTCATTAGCAAGCAATTTGAAGACGCCCGAGAATTAAAAGAAAATAAAATCCGCGCCGAAGCCGAAAATTTTGCAAAAACCCAGTTTTTAGCCAATATTACCCATGAGCTACGCACACCGCTTAATTCCATAATTGGCTTTTCTGATATTATTTTAGCAAAGCATGATCAGACCATTCCTTACAAAGATTACATCGCCGACATAAATAATGCTGGCAAGCATTTGCTAAGCGTTATTACTGATATATTAGATTTTTCTAAAGCTTCTGCTGATAGATTAAAGGTGGAATTTTTAGAGCTGGATTTAAATAAGTTGCTAGTCTCAACGCTACGCCTCATTAAGCCCAAAGCTGAAGAAAATAATATACAAATAATAATTCAGCTTCCTCCGGAAAAAATAGTTATCAAAGCCGATCCTAAAAGATTTAAACAAGTATTACTAAACATTTTGTCCAACGCCATTAAATTCACCGACGCTAATGGCTGCGTTACCGTAGAGATGATTATAGATAAAGTAAAAAAGGCAGCAGTGATAAAAATTATCGATAGCGGCATCGGCATTGCAGAAGAAGATATGCCAAAAATATTTTCCGTCTTTGGTAAAATCGAAAAAAAATCTTCTAGAGAGTATGAAGGAACAGGACTTGGACTTGCCATCACCAAAAAGTTAGTGGAACTAATGAAGGGAGAAATTACGCTCAGCAGCAAATTAGGGGTAGGCACCACCATAGTTTTAACCTTTCCGTACGAAAGAATATTATCCTCCGCTCCCGAGCAGTAGAATAACCATACAGACCATAATTAACACCGCGCTTTGCTCCTTTGCCAATCTTGCTAAGAT
>CAZMMN010000032.1:0-5113 GCA_964567405.1 uncultured Rickettsiaceae bacterium
TATTGCCACAACTTTGCCAGATGAGGTCTTTTCTGAGCTTCAGAATAATTCTGCCATTAAACTAGGAGAGTTTTATTCCTATGACCCTAAGACAGAGGATAAGAGAGCTTATTTAGATAAAACTAGATTATTCATCAGGCTTAATTACCAATTGCTGCTTGCTATCTTAGGAAGTGCTGAACTTAACAGTTTGCATAAAGTCATTTTGCTAGATTTCTTTATGATTGGAACAAAATGCCAGGATTATTCTTTTAATGTTTCTTATTCAAAATTAGCTAAGCGTTACTCTTGTAGTGAGAAACATCTAGCAAAGGCTCTTAAGTTCCTCGCTAACGGCCGATACATAGAGAAACACCGGTTTTTTACCAAGGGAGAAGAAAGCAGCATAGAGGCAAGGCAAGATAAATCTTTTTGGCAAATTATTTTATTGTTACCAAGTAAGCTTATTGAATTTTGTAAGGAGTTAAAAGAAAAGGTAAGGAGCTTACTAGCAAATAAGTCAAGTCAAGATGAAGAGCAGGCGGTAACTGAAGCAGTTGAGGCAGTAAATGCTGCTAAAGTAGCTACTGAGAAAGTGGAGGAAGCTGCAGCAGTAACTGAGGAGGTAAATACTGCTACAGTGATTGCTAAAGTAGCTACTGAGAAATTCGTCAAATCTGACGCTCAGTTCTCCACTTGTGACCCTCTTTTCGCCAAATCTGAACTACCTTTAATTAAATATTTTAATATAAATATTTTAAATTCTAGATCCGCGCGCGCGCGCGCGTCTTTCTCTACTACCCAGGAAAAATCTAATTTTAATGAAATTTGTTTTAAAGATGAAAAGGATAGGGCTTTAGAAAATACATTGCCTCTAACAGAAAGTAGCAAAACTACTCCGCTAAGATTTCAAGATACAGAGAAAAGCTTTGTTCTTAATCCGTTATGTTTCTCTGATTTTTATCCTCTATCAGAGAAACACTGTCTCGCTCTTAACTCCTCTGCTAATCGCTCTTTCTCTTCCTTAGTCATCAACGAAATCCTTTTAAGCCTATCCAAAAAACTATCAAATAGGCTCTTTACTAGCAAAAAAGCCTTTCTCTCATACATGGGTAAAATACTTCGCTATGAAATGCGTCAAGAACCCCAAGTCAATAACACAGGATTTCGCATTAAAGCTAACAAAACCCAAGAAGAAATAGATGCGGAAGTAAAAGAAAAATACCTAACCAAAATTGAATATAGTCTCCATACATCTCCAGAATGGCACCTCAAGAAAAAAATAGCTGCAGTCTTCGAGAGAGACAAGGCTTATGCTATATTACATGCCCTCAAGTATGATAACCTCATTACAAAGACTGAAGGCGTATTAAAACTACATTTTGCCAAATATCTAGAGCTTACAGAATGGGATAAGCAAATCCTAAGTGATTCGCTCAGCGCTACTCACTCAAGATTAGACTTAACTGCAGAAGACTTAGGTTTCCACACAGTAGAAATCATTATGCCTGACAAGAACAGTAGCTATAAAGGCTTTTTTGCATCCAAAGACAATGGAAACCTAAATACAAGGATAAATATAAACGCAAAAGATAATATCGCTTATACTAATAACTCTGCTTCTACACATAATAACATGCTAAACAACAACATAGTAAACAACAATAACGATACTCAAGATGAGGAGTTCTTCTCGCTGCCAGATGGAATATGGGGAACCGTAAGACAAACTTTGCTAGATAATTTTCTAAATTTATGTATAAAGGCAAAGTTTATGGATCAGAACTGGCTAAGTAAACTAGAAGTTACCGTAGATGAAGAAAGTAAAGTTATAAGCGCCACCGCCCCAAGACAGCTCGTCTATGATGTAGTAACTAGCTATTACGGCAATAAAATCACCCAAGCTTGCTCCAATCATCAATACAAATTTACAGGTGTAATTAAGGCATTCTAATGCTAACTCATGTTATGCGGAAGGGGGAGGAAAGATAGTTACTATCTACAATAGATAATATTGATATCTTTGTTACTTAAAAACAACAACCCTAATATAAAAGCAACCTTAATCTAATATTCTGATTGCTCAAGAATAAATTAACTAACTTACTTATAAAGTATTTTTTAACTAAATATTCAACAAAAAGTTTAAATCTAGCCAGGATAACAGGAGGAATTCCATGTCTAAAATGGGAAGAGTAGATAATAATAATTCATACCATCAAAATCACAATGTTAGGATAGATAATAGAACTAGTAACCCTAGTACACAGACTAGGACAGAACATAATCAAGACTCTAATCAAACTCGGCGAACAAGAGTTGCTGATATAGTAGATATTAATCCCAGACCACATAGCCAGCAAAGAATTAATAATCAGCAATATAACCCTACCACTGCTCAAATTGTAGCTAAAACTAGAGGTGGTGAGAAATTATATTTAAGTGAAAGCCTACAAGGTGGAGCACTACAAAAAGATGAATTAGATAAACTTAATGAAGATTTAAAGACATATAAAAAGTTACCGCCTGAAAGGCAAAAAGAAGTGGTTGACTTAGTTAAGCAAGAAGTATTTGCACAAAGACATGTCTTTAATGAAAAGATTAAAAATGCAGGGTTTGACCTATCAAAGCTGAATATAATAGTAGGAGCGACAAGGGTAGGTAAAAGCACGTTATTTAATTTTCTTAATGAGCTGCCTATTATAGTAAAAGAAGTAGAAGATAAAACTGTTCTAGATGTAGACACAACGAAATTGTCTAAACAGCAGCGTAATACCTATTCTCCTATAGGACATGAATATAAATCTAAAACTACTATCCCCAATTTTGCCAAGAGTTCATCTTCTGAGTTTGGTTGGGTATATGTTGACTGTGCAGGTGAGTTTGATAATAACGACATTATACAATCAATAGTTAATGCATATTTTAAAGCAGATCTTACAGAAAAAGCATCCCATGTAAAACTTACACTTGTGGTACATGCAAACGATCTAACGCCTGCTGGTAGCGTCCATTTTAAGCGGACTCTAGAGGAAATAGGTAAGTTTATAAGTGACTGGGATGTTTTTGCCAAATCAAAATCAATTTCTTTGATTATTACACACGCTGATGCACAATCTACAAAAGAGCATTTTTTGAGGGAGATTGAGAAATTAACAACACAACAAGTAGATAATTTAGGTCGATTTAAGGAAATATTGCAAGATATTCATAGTAGAAAAGCAATAAGTCTGTTTTATGCTCCTGATACTTCGGCTATACAAGCTAAAAAGAAGAATCTAGAAAAAGCATTACAAAAAATACAACAAGGAACACCCATAGAGCAAGTACTATATTTTTATGATGATCTTTCTAGAGAAGAAGTTGAATCAGAAAAAATTATTTCCTCTAATATTTACAAGCCTAACAATAATTCTAATACACTATCATCAGAGATAGAAGAATCTACAAAGCCTTTAGTAAAAGCTGAAGGTCAAAAGTTTTTTAAAATTGGGGTACAATCAACAGTACAGCCAGTAATTAAGGGTATAATTGAAAGCTTGATTCGTTCTCTAGAAGAAAATTATTCTACAAGCATTATAAATGACATACAAACTTATATAGAGGGTGTAGTAAATCAGTCATTTGATGTTGAACCAGTTAATAGTCTAATTAATCTTATAAAAGACATAACAAGTAATACAAAAGGGAACGAGTCTTTAGACAACACTATAAGATGGCTAAATGGGCAGATAAAGTTAAGTCAAGATGTGATAGATAAAGCAAAAACTTACGATAAAGAATTAAAGTTTCTAAGTGATTTATTATTAACAGAAGAAATAAACGAGCATCCATATAAAAAGAACTGGATAGAAACATTAGGAATCAAAGAACGATTGATCAACTTAACTAAGGAGCTAAATCAAATTGCTGCAACAAACGACGCCGAATTTATTGCTAATACTAAAAAAATAATTTTAAGAGGCTACTTTGTTAGTACTAAAAAAATTAATGCTAAACTTAGAAACGATAAGATACAAGATATTAATGAGGTAGAGGTTTATGCCCTCAAAGCTGTAATTATAGATGATGATTTAGATGATTTAAGATTACAAGGCAAAAATCTAACTATTATTGCTCCCAAGTGGAATATTATTGATCATAAAAAGATTGTTTTAGATGGTGCAGTGGGAGTAACTCATAATAATAAAAAATCACCTTCGGTTCCAATGGGATATAAAGAGGATGGAACAGGGGTAAATGGAATAGATGGATTACCAGGTAATCCTGGAAGAAATGGTGGTAATTTTTTAGGAATTGGGAGTGGGTTCAAAAATTTAGCAAACTTAACTATCTCTGTTAATGGAGGAAAAGGTGGACAAGGACAAGATGGAGGAGATGGTGGACCAGGTAAAGATGGAAAGGATGCAAAAGAGATGGAGATTGTTATAAATAATAAGCCAGTTGAAAATGCATTATTAAAAAGAGATGAACTTACGTTCTTGAAAAGAGATGGTGTTTGGGAGAAGGTTAAACATGCTGCTAGAGCTTTCGGAACTTATAATAGTCAATACATTGAGGAATATAAAGTTAATGGTACTCCAGGATTAAAAGGAGGCAACGGTGGAAAAGCTGGGATAGGGGGAATAGGGAGATATCCAGGTGATGTGAAGTTCATAAAGAATCATGCTTTTGACTCACCAGTAATTTTTAGGGAAAGAGGGGAAAATGGTCAAGATGGATCTCCTGGTAATCAGGGGATGGGTGGAAAAAATGGTAAAGCATACTATGGTAAATATTTCAATGAGGTAGTCCTTGGAGGAATGAGAGGATATGTAGATGTAGATAAAGATGGCGATGGTAGTCCTGGTGGCCCAACGCCTATGGAAGGAACCCAAAATGCATTTATGGAGGGAGTTAGACATGGGGTCAGATATGGAGCACAAGAAGTAGTTAAGGAAGGGGTTAAACAAGGAGTTACTGAAGTAGCACAAGAAGTAGTTATGGGCGGAGTTAAACAAGGAGTTAAACAAGGAGTTAGACATGGAGCACAAGAAGTAGTTAAGGAAGGGGTTAAACAAGGAGTTACTGAAGTAGCACAAGAAGTAGTTATGGGCGGAGTTAAACAAGGAGTTAAACAAGGAGTTAGACATGG
>CAZMMN010000032.1:5213-11101 GCA_964567405.1 uncultured Rickettsiaceae bacterium
AAGAAGTAGTTATGGGCGGAGTTAAACAAGGAGTTAAACAAGGAGTTAGACATGGGGTCAGACATGGAGCACAAGAAGTAGTTAAGGAAGGGGTTAAACAAGGAGTTACTGAAGTAGCACAAGAAGTAGTTATGGGGGGAGTTAAACAAGGAGTTACTGAAGTAGGGAAAGCATTTACGGAAGAAGTAGCAAAAGCTGGATTTTTGGCAAGTTTTTCAACAGCTATTTCATCATTTGTAACCTTAGGTCTAAGCCCTGCAGGACAGACAACATTAAGCATATTATTAGCAAATCACAATAGTGGTTGGCTAGAAATGCCAAAGTTAATTGATGGAGGAAAAGCAGAAGACGGCGTGGTACCTACTGAACTAAACTCAGTAGGTATACAATATCCTCAAGAGCCACCACCTTTGTTAGTTGAAAAGGCAAAACAAGCTTATAGTGAAAGTATTGAATCAATTAAAAATAAAGATTTAAGTTTTATCAAAGACCTTTTTGTCTAAAATTCTCTGGTATTTATTAATTATTTAAATAAGGAATGAGAGAAATTAGAATTGTAAATTTATAATTTTCTTTTTTAGTTAGCAACAAAATGATGAGAATAAAAATGATTACTACAAACATATATGAGTTATTCACTTCACTTAAGACTAATATAACTGATACATTTATAAAGAACGAATTAAAAGCTAATTTAAATTACTTAGATACTTTAGATAGTGAAGGATATAATTTGTTGCATTACGCAGTTCGAGAAGGAGAAGAGCAGATTGTTAAGTTGTTATTAGAAGAAGGAGCAAACGTTAACCTGAAAACAAAGCCTAATGGGGATATTTCCCCTAAGGGAAGGACAGCTTTAGAGTTAATATTACTTAAAATAAATTCTCTAAATGAAGATACTGAGCAATCTAAACTTCAGCTTACCCAACTTATGAGTATTAAAGACATACTATTAGACTATGGTGCTAATCGGAAAGCTATAGGAAAAGATAAACAACTTCAGCAACAAATAGAAATTATCAAGGAAAAGCTATCTATAAACGATACAATAATTAAAGACTTCAAAAAAAACACCATTAATGAACGATTAATAAAAGAATGCGGTGAAGGAAATAAGGATTTAGGTAATATATATGAAGATTTTTATAAGTTTTTACAATCTAGACTTAATAGCACTATTATTGGACTAAAAGCAGCTAGTAGCGAAATTTTAGCTACTAATTCAGAGAATACTATTGACCAGACTATTAAAAAGATATTGGAACAAGTACCAGGAATTGGAAAGGTCTTAGGAGAGGTATATCAATTTTATGCTGATGGCAAACAGTTACAGAATTTCAAACATAAAGTAGCTCATTTTATAAGCAATAAGCATACTGATGAAGTGGTAGCAGATTATTCTGCTAGAATGGTAAAATATTATAAAGAAGAGGTAATAAAAGAAGATATTGATTTAAGCTTTATTGAGAACGCTAGAAAAAAGATAGAAGATATAGGAAATAATGCTATTACTACTGCACAGTATTTAGCTTTAAGCGTAGTTGCATATTCTACAGCTTTACCAAAACACCAAATTATTGATAAGTATAAAAAAGAAGGGAACAAGATACTTGAACCACACTGGGAAAACTTAGCAGCTAAATGTATTGTAAAATTCTTAGAATTCTTAAAAAATCATGAAGTAGACTATCAAGCAGACCTAGGAATAAGAGCAGCAAACTCTATAATCCCTAAATGGATTTCTGAGAGTTTAATAATTGACACTAAAAGCGAAGGTTTTTCAATTTATAATGCTTATAGTTTAGGAGTAATCTCTCATTTTCTTTATGAAAGCAAAGAACAAGTAAAATCTTTAAGTAAGAAGTGGGGTTATGAGCTTTATATAAAGCAATCAGATTATTTTCAATCATTAATTATGGCAGATAAGGAAAAGATCATAGTAGCTTTTCGAGGAACCTTCCATGATATAAATTGGTTAAGTAACATTAATGCATTTACTTCTGATATAACGGTAGGTGAAAAAACAATAAAACTACATAGAGGATTTTATGAAGCCTTGATGACGCAATGGAATAAAAACAACCTAAGTAACAATGAAATAGGTCTAAAGGAAAAACTTATAGAATATTTAGATAAATATAAAGAAGCTAAAATATACATTACTGGTCATTCACTAGGAGGTGCTATGGCTAGTGTTGGTTATTGTCAGGTATATCACCTCTTAAGAGAAAAAATTCAAGAAACTAGTCTTGCTACTAAGATAACTTTATATACTTACGGGCAACCTGCATGGTGTACTTCAAGTTCAGTTGGGGAAGCGGCAAGCTTATTCAAATCAAATTATCACCGTATAGTAAATTATTTGGATTTAGTTCCTAAAGTTCCTCCTGAATTAATTGGATATAAGCATTTGGGAACCCAATATTATTTGCATAAGGATGGTACTTTACTCGAAGAAGGTAAGTTTAGCAACTTTACAAAAGAAGTTGATGAACAAGGATATTATAGAATAGCTACTGGAGTACCTGGGTCACTTGCTTCGGTTTTATATATTAATAATCATTATATGGATAATTATATAAAACAGCTATCTACAGTAAAACAAAGTATGACAATTCAAAGTGAGGATATTAAAAAACAATCATTACCAAATATTGACTTAAGTGAACCGGATATAATAGTAGATATGACTCAGCAATCGCAAAAAATCTATTCTTCTCTGTTTCCGCTATCAGCTAAAGGGAAAGAACTCTTAAAAGAAGAAAATTATAAAAACGATATTAATTTTAGAGATGTACATGGGCTAAGTCTATTACATATTTCAGCTGCAGAAGGAGATGAGGAACTAGTGAAATATCTGTTAGCAAATAAAGCCGATATAGAGGCGAAAGATGTAAATGGTAGAACAGCTTTGTCTTTGGCTGCTTCTAATAATCACATTAGCATTGCTGAAATATTAATAGAAAAAGGCTCTGATACTAATTTCAAGGTATGGCCAAAAACCCAGCCATTATTATGCTGGGCTGCAGAAGATGGTCATACAAAAATAATTCAGTCACTAATAGCAAAAGGTACAGAAGTTAACATTAGAGATAATGATGGTTATAGTCCTATATATTGGACAGCTAAGAGAGGGTATGTTAAAGCAGCGAAACTACTAATAGAAAACAATTCGAGCATCGATGAACAATATGACTGGGGAGTCACTGCATTACAAAAAGCAGCAGAAAATGGATACTTGAGAATAGTGCAGTTGCTAATAAAATCAGGAGCTAATGTTAATATACGTGATAGTTATAATAATACTGCCCTATCCAGAGCAACCCAAGAAGGTCATTTGCAAGTAGTAGAACAGTTAATCGCAACTGGTGCAGAGTATACCTCTCAAGATTATAGTAATATGGATGAGCAAGAAAATAGCTTGTTGCACTTATCTGGTATTAAAGGGTTAGAGAATTTATATTTATATATTGTAGATAAGTTTCAGGATCAAGTAAGTAGAAAAAATAAGGAAGGAAAAAACATAGAAGAATTAGCTCTAGAACATGACAGAATAAAGATATTAGAAGATATTTGGCATAGTAGGAAAAATGGAGAAAGCATATATGACCAAAATAATTATCATAAGTTAGCAAAAGATCAAAAGATTAAAGAGTTATCAAGAATACACAAAAGTGTAGGACAAAATATTAGTATAGAAGAAGCACGTAAAGGAATTAATATCAATAAGGTAAATGAAAAAGGTAACACTCTGCTTTATGAGCTAATAGTAAAAGAGTGCAGCAATGAAAATGATTCAGGACAAAAAAGTAAGGATATTGAAAGAATAATAAATTATGAAGTAGATATTGGTTATACAGAAAGACTAAATGGTTGGACCCCGTTACATCTTGCGGTGAGCTCGAATCAAGAAGCAATAGTAGAGCTTTTGGTAAAGAAAGGGGCAAATATTTGGCAAACAGATAAGCTAGGTAGAACTCCGCTAGATTTAGCCATAATAAATGGTTATGAAAAGTTGATAAAAAATCCAACCTTTATTGAGCATGTTTTAAAGAATAACCACCAAAAAATAGATGATCTAATAGGAGTAGAAACATTATCAACAATAAACTCAGAAAAAGGAAGAGAATATATTCATAAATTTGCCATATTACATGCGATTCATTTGAAAGCACATAATAATAAAAATAGTGATGTATATTTAATACGCTGGAAACAAGATTTATTAGTACGTTTAAACGGGGAAATAAAATTAACAAAGCAAGAAAAAGAAGCAGTTGAAAATATATATGAGAAAATAAAAGATAGCCAGTTTCCAAATTTAAAGCTAGAGAATTTTGCTGATAGTTTTGTAGCAAGGGAAGAGGCATCAAGCCAGGGCTCAATTTATGAAGAAGAATTTATTTCAACATTATCCCAGCAGGAAGAAGAAGCTCCAAGCCATTATAATGTTAGTAATTCAGCACCTAATAACTATCCTAGTGATTACACGTATCCAATACCAACAAGTACGCAAGAGAAAGGAATAAATACTGAAAAGAATGCTGATAATCAAAGAAGTGATCCAGAATATTTATATC
Organism: uncultured Rickettsiaceae bacterium; assembly: GCA_964567405.1. GTDB lineage: Bacteria > Pseudomonadota > Alphaproteobacteria > Rickettsiales > Rickettsiaceae > CAZMMN01. The sequence continues at coordinate 9,794 of CAZMMN010000032.1, forward strand.
AAGCTGCTGATGTCAGAGTTATCCAGAAAAAAATTATGCTGGAATATCAAAATAACTTTATAATACATCAACCTATAGGAGACAATGAATCTATAGATAATACCTTAAAAGAATTAATACAATCATTACAATCAGATAAACCAACCTTATGCGTATACAATATAGGTGATTGGCATTGGGTAATATTTGCTGCATTAAAAGAGAGCAATAATAAAACCACAATATTATATAAGGACTCCCGTGGAGAGTATAATAAAAGTTTAAAAGAAAAAATAGAAAATATTGTTAATGATAGTATAACGTTTATCTCTAATAGTAATAAAGAACAAACTGAAGGATTAGATTGTGGTATTTTTGCCTTACAAAATATGAAAATTATAGCTCAACAACTTAGTAGCAATAAAAAAGTATTTATTGATAGCTTTCAAGATTTTACAGAGTTTTGTTCTTTAAAACAGGCTAGAGATTTAAGAAGCACAGAATTTGCTGAGAAATATAAATTAGGAATAGAGAATGAAGGTCTACAAGCTGATGTGGAGCTCCAACTGTTAAAAGAGGTGAGACAACAACATCAAGGAGAAATTGAAAAATTATCTGAGTTGCTAAAGAAACAGGCTTTTCTAGCTACATTTGAATCACCTATTTGTGTTAAAGCATTAAACTCTGATGGAACAATAGACATGAATAAAGCTAAAAGCACGATAGCAATAGAAATAGGAACAAATGGTATTAATCACTCAAGTAATTATCACTACCGAATATATTGGAGTAAAGATTTACAAGAACATTCTAAGAGCTTATCAGAACAAGTGCAAAATGTCTTAGGGTTAAATGCTGAGGATTATACTATGAAAGGTAACGTGATAATGATTGATCATAGTAAATTACCAATGTGTGCTTCTTCCGAAAATTTATTTAATACTATTAATCTTGATAAAATAGAGTTTAATTCTAATGAAAAAAGGACGAGAGGTAATGATGAAGTAGATAAAACTAGCAATAAAAGGCTTGAAATCTTTGTAGATAGTCGTGTTATAAACCATACTTTAGAAAGTTCCAATGCTAAAAACAAAAATGAGAAGTCAGTAATAGAAAATCAAGATAGGGAAGCTGTAATAGTTAATGTAATGACAGACATAATACATGACAATGAGTTACTAAACTATCCAGAACTGCTTAAAGAACCACTAAAAGTCTTCACCTTAAATCAGATATTGGATTTGTCTGAGCACTTAAATCAAGCATTAATAACTGAAGCAATAACTAACAATGATTCTTGCTTAGTATTAGGAGCACTAATGAGTTTAT
>CAZMMN010000033.1:0-11010 GCA_964567405.1 uncultured Rickettsiaceae bacterium
CAGTTAATTTGCATGCCGCAATTTTACAAGGTAAAATTGGCAGCAACACCCCCGTATTTCAGCACAATAATTACGGCTATTTCGTTCATATTAACTCGGCAAAAATTGATAAAACCAAAGCGGAGAGAATTAAAAAATCTTACCAAGAAAACATCATAACTGAATTAAAACATAGCATACTAGAAGAGTTAATTAACTATTCAATTAATAATAATAAAATGCAAATTAATTATCAAAGCCCAGTTTTGTCCTCTCCTCAAAATCTTGCTGATTAGATTAATAAAATTACTAGAAAGAAAGCTGGGTTAAAGCTTTCTTTCTTCTTGCGGCTGTTTTTCGTCTATGTCATCAAACACCTCTTCCCAAGTGCCGGAAGTAGCTGATTTAGCATATTCAGTCGGTCTATTTTCAAAGAAGTTGGTATGCTCTACTCCATTTAATATTTGATCTAGCCAAGGCAGGGGATTATTATCCACCAAGTAAATTTCCTTTAACCCAAGCTGCATTAGTCTGCGATCAGCTATATAGCGAATATACTGCCTGACTTCCCTAGCTGTAAGTCCTTCTATCCCTCCTACTTCAAAGGCGAGCTCTATAAAAGCATCCTCAAAATGTACAATAGTTGCACAAGCTTCATACAGACGACTACGCAGCTGTTCATTCCACACTTCTGGATTTTCGCGCACGAAGGTTTTAAATAAAGCAATAATTGAATTAGTATGCAACGTCTCATCACGAACTGACCAAGTGACAATTTGCCCCATTCCTTTCATTTTATTAAAACGCGGAAAATTAAGGAGGATGGCAAACGACGCAAATAGCTGCAGTCCTTCGGTAAATGCCCCAAAAACAGCTAAAGTAGTAGCAATATCTTCTTTAGTAGCAACTCCGAAACGCTGCATATAATCATATTTATCTTTCATCTCTTTATATTTAAGAAACGCTTGATATTCTACTTCTGACATCCCTATCGTATCAAGTAAGTAAGAATAAGCTGCAATATGAATGGTTTCCATATTAGAAAAAGCTGATAACATCATCAGCACTTCGGTTGGCTTAAACACTTGTGAATAGTGTTTCATATAGCAATTATTAACTTCAATATCCGCTTGGGTAAAAAACCGAAATATCTGCGTTAATAAATGTTTCTCTCCAGGACTTAGGTTGTATTTCCAATCTTTAACATCATCAGCTAGTGGCACTTCCTCAGGCAGCCAATGGATTTTCTGCTGAGTATGCCATGCTTCGTATGCCCAAGGATAAGCAAAGGGCTTATAAATAGGACTAGCATCAAGTAAAGACATAATATCCTGCTTTTTATTGTGATTGAAATTTTTTACTGTACTAATATTGCCCTCTCGCTTTGTAAGCTAAAGAGAGCATTTTATAGACTAATTATTGCCTATTATTCCTAATAAGGTTCTAGCTATCTTTACTCCACTAAAAAAACCCAGCATAGCAAAACTAAAACTAAAAAAAACATATATCAACGCCAGGAGATAAAGATTTTTTTTAATTAGAGTGCCACATTCTAACGAAAATGCTGAAAAAGTTGTAAAGCCACCAAGTAGCCCAGTAATTAAAAATGATTTTGCTATAGTGGAAGCAAACAGATAATAAAAGGAAGCAAATTCTGCTATCATCCCCATTATAAAACAGCCAAGCATATTAACTAAAATAATGGTCAGGGGAACATCCCTCACCGCTAAAACCGGTAGAGCCGAGACTAGCAGGGCTCGCGCCACTGCTCCTATTGCTCCACCCGCTCCAACAGCTAGTAAACTATACAGCATTATTAGTTAGTCTTTATTATTATGCTAGTCTTTCTTTAATTCTTGCCGCCTTACCGCTTCTGCTCCTTAAATAGTAAAGCTTAGCCCTTCTTACTACCCCGCGCTTAACTACTTGAATCGCATGCACTAAAGGGGAGTAAGTCATAAACCTTCTTTCTACTCCTTCGTAATGACTAATTTTTCTTACTAAAAAAGAAGAATTAATACCTTTATTCCTTTTGGCAATTACCACTCCCTCATAGTTTTGAATTCTCTCTGCAGCGCCGTCAGTCACTTTAACGCTTACTTTAACGCTATCGCCTGCTTGAAAAGTTGGAATTACCTTATTAGCACTCAATTTAGCGATTTGGTCTTTTTCAAATTGTTCAATGATATTCATAAACAGCGTCTCCTAGTTATTTTTACCTAAATTTAAATTCTTTACTAGCAACTCTGGGCGGCGTTCGCTAGTAATCAGCCTAGATTGCTCTAGGCGCCATTTTTTTATTTGCTGATGATTACCAGACAATAAAGTTGCTGGCACTTCCATACCTTTCCACTTCGCAGGTCTGGTGTATAAAGGGCACTCCAGCAACCCAGAAAATTCTCCTTCTTTTTCTAACGACTCCGAGTCCAAACTAGATTGATTAGCTAATACACCAGGCAGTAACCTAATACAGCTATCTAAAATTACCATAGCAGCTATCTCACCGCCCGCCAAAATGTAATCTCCAACGCTAACCTCGATTAAATTATATTCGCTAATTACTCGCTCGTCAATTCCTTCAAACCGTCCACATAAAATTATTATTCTATCGTCTTTAATAATCTGCCGCACCATCTCTTGATTAAGCAGCCGCCCGCGTGGAGAAGGATAATATATTTTGGTGGCAGGATTGTTTTTTAATGCGCCTTCAATAGCTTTGCCCAGTACGTCTGCTCTCATAATTAGCCCGCTGCCGCCTCCGTAAGCTTCATCGTCTACCTTCTTATGCTTGGTCAAGCCAAAATCCCTGATATTGACCGTTTGATAAGACCAAATTTCCTTAGCAAGCGCTTGCCCTGACAAAGAATATTGCAAAGGACCTGGGAACATCTCAGGAAAAATGGTTAAAACTATTGCATGCAAATATGTCATTGATTTATCGATCTATGATGATTTTAAAATATGCCAAGACTCTGCCAGATTTCATTCACTTTATCCTTAACCTCTTGAGTCATTTCAATTTTCTTTCCCCAATTTCTTGAAGTCTCGGGAGGCATCTTGTTAGTAGCATCTATTCCCATTTTACTGCCAAGCCCCGAAATTGGTGACGCAAAATCAAGATAATCAATAGGCGAATTTTCAATAAAAACAGTATCTCTAACTGGATCGCTGCGAGTAGCAATCGCCCATACCACTTCCCGCCAGTCACGAATATTAATATCTTCATCAACTACAATAATAAACTTGGTATACATAAATTGCCTTAGAAATGACCAAATACCCAGCATGATACGTTTTGCTTGCCCTGGATACGCCTTTTTTATAGATACTATAGCAAAGCGGTAAGAGCATCCTTCAGGAGGTAAGTAAAAATCAATAATTTCGGGAAATTGCTGGCGAATTAACGGTACAAAAATTTCATTAAGAGCCTCACCAATAATAGAAGGCTCATCAGGAGGTTTGCCGGTATAAGTACTTAAATATATCGGCGCTTTTCGCATAGTAATTGCCTTTACATTAAAAACCGGGAAATACTCAATATCATTATAATAGCCTGTGTGGTCGCCAAATGGTCCTTCAGGCAATGTCTCTTCAAGACTTACCTCCCCTTCTAAGACAATTTCACTGTGGGCTGGCACTTGTAGGTCAATAGTCACGCAATTGGTCAGTTCTATTTTTCTGCCGGCAAGCAGCCCAGCAAAATTATATTCAGAAATATTATCTGGCAACGGCATCGTTGCAGCCATAGTAATTACCGGCGCCGTTCCTATAACAGCAGCTGCTGGAAACGGCTCACTTTTGCTTTTTTGCCAGCGCTGATATTGCTGCTGACCGCCGCGCATCTTAAGCCAGCGCATTATCAGCTTATTAGAACCCGCATATTGCAGGCGATAAATGCCAAGATTATAATTATCCACCTTATCACCACTTGGTCCTTTAGTGACAATTATCGGCCAGGTAATTAACGGTCCGGCGTCTAAGCGCCAGCATTTTTGAATTGGCAGCATACTAATATCAGGGTTATTAATAACTACTTCCTGACATGGAGCTTTATTTAAAATCTTAGTAGATTGAGAGATTATCTTGCGGGCAAGTGGCAACAGCCGCAAAGCTTCCCGAAAAGAGCTAGGCGGTTCTGGTTGCTTTAAAAATGCTAGCAAATTGCCAAGTTCTCTAAGCTCTTCCTTGTTTTTTAATCCCAATCCCCAAGCAATGCGATCTAAGCTTGCATATAAATTAGTGAGAACTGGAAAAGGCGAAATGCTACCATCGGTTTTTATCACATTTTCAAATAATAAAGCTGGACCATTTCCTTCTAAGCTTCTTTTGCTGATTTCAGTAATCTCTAGGCAGGAGCTAATTTGCTGCGATATGCGCTTTAACTGCCCCCTGCTTTCTAAAAATGTGACAAACTGAGGTAAACTTTGAAAACTCACGGAGCTAAAATACTAAAAACTTGCTTTCATAATACAATTTCGTATAAATTTAAGCTATAAATTTTTCTTAAATCCACCAGCATTAGCAAAAAATTATGGGTAAAAACTTTGAGGCGGATACTTTCTTATATAGTGGTAACGCAGTATTCATAGAACAATTATATCAACTTTATTTATCCAATTCACAGCATGTTGATCCTTACTGGCAGTCTTTTTTTGAAAAATTTAAAGGTAATGAGGTTGATGCTCTTAAGACTGTAGCAAAAGTTATTGTCGAAGAGCAATATGGGTGTGTCGCTAATAGTCAAACACCTATCGCAACTACTAGTGTAGATAATTCGGCGGTCAACAACTTAAAAGCTCGCCTCCTAATAAACGCTTACCGTCAACGCGGTCATTTTTTAGCGAAACTTGATCCATTAAATATCGAGCCGCTTAAAACCAAGCAAGAACTTCAATTGACCCTTGAGGATTTTGGTTTTACTAATGAGCAGCTAAACCAAATATTTGAAGTTAGGAGTGAGATTTCAGCAATAAATACCTGCTCTTTATCAGAGCTGGTTAACTTCCTAGAGCGAACATATTGCCAAAATATAGCGGTGGAAATCGATTACCTAGAAGAGATAGAGGAAAAAAAGTGGTTATTCAATGAGCTGGAGAAAAAATCATCGACGCTAAACTTATCACCCCAAGAAAAACTAGTAATCCTCAAGGCATTATTGGAAGTAGAAGGGTTTGAGCAATATCTACATAGTAAATTTCCCGGTGCTAAGCGCTTTTCCGTTGAAGGAGGCGAAAGCCTGATAGTTGGCTTAAACAAGATTATTGAAATAGCCGCTGGCTTAGAAGTAAAGAATATTATAATAGGAATGGCTCATCGCGGCAGACTATCAAGTCTAGCACAAGTAATGAATAAGCCATATGAAGAGATTTTGGCAGACTTTATAGGCAAAAAAATCGTTGAAACTGATAATGAGTTTGCCGGCGACGTCAAATATCATATGGGCTATTCTAGTGATAAGCTAACTGCTAAAGGTGAGGAAATTCGCCTAACTCTTGCTTATAACCCCTCACATTTAGAAGCAGTAAACCCCGTAATCGCCGGTCTAGCTAGAGCCACCCAAGACATTGAAAAAAAACTAAACCCTAAACAAACTATGGGAATATTGATTCATGGAGATGCTGCTTTTTGCGGACAGGGAGTAGTGGCAGAAAGTCTAGTAATGTCTAGCTTAAAAGCCTATGAAACGAAAGGGATAGTACATTTCGTCGTCAATAATCAGATTGGCTTTACCGCAAGCAGTAATGAAGCAAGGGCAAGTAGATATGCCACGGAATTTGCCAAAATAATTAACGCGCCAATTTTGCATGTTAACGGTGAACAGATTGAAGAGGTTCTGCTCATCTGCGAGCTTGCCATAAGCTACCGCCAAAAATTTGGCAAAGATATAGTAGTTGATATAGTTTGCTACCGTAAATATGGTCATAATGAAGGTGACGAGCCAGCTTATACGCAAGCTTTTATGTATAATCTCATTAAAAATAAACTGTCGCCAGCCTCTATATATGAGCAAAGGCTAATAGTGGAAAAAGCAATTGAGCAGTCATATAGCCAGAAACTAAGAGAAGAATTTAAGCTTCATCTTGATAGCAAATATGAGTTAGCTAAAAACCACCTCTCTCCTAGTATTCATTCTGTGCAAACAGCTAGAAGTCATAGCAATGTTCAAAACCTACCGTTAATTACCGGGGTAAATAAAACTATCCTAAAACAACTCGGGTCAAAACTTTGTCAAATTCCGGATGATTTTAAAATTAATTTAAAGCTAACCAAACTTTTTGAACAGCGGATCAATTCTTTAACCACCAATGAAACTATTGATTGGGCGACCGCAGAGCAATTAGCTTTTGCTAGTTTGCTTGTTGAGAACACCCCCATAAGACTGACGGGGCAAGACTCGCAGCGCGGAACATTTTCTCATCGACATGCAGTATTGCACGATGACAATGATAAATTATATACACCTCTTAACAATTTATCTGGCGAGCAAGCTGAATTTTTTATTGCCAATAGTAACTTATCTGAATATGCAGTCCTTGGCTTTGAGTATGGTTATTCCTTAATCAATAGGAAGCAGCTAGTATTATGGGAAGCCCAATTTGGGGATTTTGTCAATGGCGCTCAAATAATTATCGATCAATTTATAGTAAGCGGCGAAACTAAGTGGAGGCAGCTGAGCGGCATAGTATTACTACTGCCACATGGTTTTGAAGGGCAAGGTCCTGAACATAGCTCAGCCCGCCTTGAAAGGTTTTTGCAGCTGGCGGCTGATAATAATATTCAAGTTACCTACCCTACTACCCCGGCTTCAATTTTTCATTTGCTACGCCGGCAAACAAAACTAAATTCTCCTAAACCATTAATAATAATGTCGCCCAAATCGCTGCTCCGCCATAAACTTGCTGTCTCACAGCTAGCAGAAATAGATAGCGGCACTTACTTCGTGCCTATATTAGATGAGGCTGAACGAACTATTGCTAATAAGGAGGAAATTGTTAAAGTAATATGCTGCAGCGGCAAGATATATTATGACTTATTAGAAAAGCGCATTAGTTTAAAGCTTGCTAATACGGTAATCATTAGAGTTGAGCAGTTATATCCTTTCTCTGAGCACCAAGCTATAGAAATATTGAGTAAATACCGCAATGCTAAGAAATTTATTTGGTGCCAAGAAGAACCGAAAAATATGGGAGCTTGGGGGTTCATCAACAATTATCTAATGGATTGCTTACAGAAAGCTGGAATTAACGAACAATTTCAATATGTTGGCAGAAAAGCAGCAGCTTCGCCCGCAACTGGCTATTTAAGCTTGCACAACCACCAACAAGAAGAAATATTAGAGGAAGCTTTGCAGCGGTAAAGAGTTAAATTCACCTAACAAAATTAATATGGAGACTAGCAGTATGGAAGTTAATATAATTGTCCCCGCCCTTGGCGAGTCTATCGCCGAAGCGACAATTGCCAAATGGCATAAAAAAGAAGGCGATAATGTTCAAGCTGATGAATTGCTGGTAGAGCTAGAAACTGAAAAGGTTACGCTAGAAGTAAACAGCCCTGCTGCCGGCACTCTTAGCAAAATAATTAAACCGCAAGGACAAACGGTATTAGTCGGCGAAAATATTGGGCAAGTTAGCAAAAATACCGCGCTGACGCATGTTTCGCCGCCGCCAATAGCTACCGCCTCACCACCACCGCAAAACATAGCAACTAGTGTTGTATTGCCTTCTACTAATTCTCCATCAGTAGAAAAATTGCTTAAGGAAAATAATTTAGCAACTTCAAGTCTTACTGGAACAGGACGCGACGGCAGACTTACTAAAGCGGATGTACTTAGCACTATTGCAAACAATGTTCCCTCTACAGCCAATTCAACCAATAATGACACAAGGTCAACCACCCGCATTAAGATGTCAAGGCTGCGAAAAACTATTGCCCAGCGGCTAAAGGATTCCCAAAATACCGCGGCTATCCTAACCAGTTTTAATGAAATTGACATGTCAAATGTGGTAGCGCTAAGGCAAAATTATCGCGAAGAATTTGAAAAGAAACATAACATTAAGCTAGGTTTTATGTCTTTTTTCGTGAAAGCAGTTGTTCGCGCACTGCAGCTCATCCCGGCGATTAATGCCGAGATAGATGGTGATGATATTGTCTATAAGAATTACTATGATATTGGCGTAGCGGTAGGTACAGAGCAAGGCTTAGTGGTGCCGGTGGTGCGCAATTGCGCGCAGCTAAATCTTGCTGACATTGAACGAGAAATTGCCCTATTAAGCAAAAAGGCACGGGAAGGTAAACTGTCAATGGCTGATTTGTCCAACGGAACATTTTCCATAACAAATGGTGGAGTATATGGGTCGTTATTATCTACTCCGATTATTAATCCGCCACAATCAGGGATTTTAGGGCTGCATAAAATAGAAGACCGTCCAATTGCAGTCAATAATAAAGTGGAAATTAGACCCATGATGTATGTGGCTTTGTCATATGATCATCGAATTATAGACGGCAAAGAAGCAGTTACTTTTCTGGTAAAAATCAAGGAAGCGATAGAAGCCCCAGAAAGATTACTGCTTAATCTTTAGCATTGCTAGATAGAGCTGATTAAATACATCGTAGCCAGCTGGGTGAGTTTTTAATTCTAATTCCGCTTGCTGCAAATGTTCGAGAGTTTCGGTGACCTTAGAAAACGACATATTACTCACTATCTGCTTAAAGCTGCTAACATATTTAAAAAAAATGGGCGGCGAAAGGGATTTAATAGCAATGTCAATATTAAGGTTTTGCCGCTGAGTTTTTGTCAACACCTCATAGAGGTTGAGATAGTATCTAATTAATGCTCTAATGATTAGAACAGGGTTAGTGCCAAGCTGTAATAACTTATTTACCTCATAGAAAAACTTTTCGGTCTCACAGTCGGCAAAGTAAATACATAAGTCATCACTGCTCGCCAAATGATCTGGCGTGATTGCTTTTACTACGTCATCCAGAGTAATAGAATTCTTATCATGGGTAAAATATAACAACTTATCAAGTTCGCTAATAATTAAATTATGATCGCCTCTAAGATCAGTCTTTAACCGCTCAATAGCATCTAAGGCTATTTCTTTATCAGCTTTGTGACATTTTTTAAGAATTATTTTTTCGACGTTCCCCTCTTCGTCATAATAACACCCCAAGGAAGCCAAATGATTACTTGCATCAAAAAACTTTCTAACCTCCGAATTTGCTGGTAATTCTTCAGCGACAAAGGCAACAAAATGAAAAAAATCACTATTTAAAATAATTCGTAAGCTTGGTTCGATACTGGATTTGAGAGCAGTAATTTTAATAAATTCTCTTTTAGCAAAAAAATTTCTTGAGTTAATGTAAGTTTCTACACCTAAAGCGATAAATTTTGGGTATTCAAAAGATACTTTAATAAAGTCACAATTTTTGATGATAAGTCCGCAGATAAGGTTAACATAACCTCTGTCAGGTCCATAAAGCAAAACCCCTCGGATTTTTTTCTGCTTGATGGCATCTAGTAATTTTTCGATCTGAGATAGGTAAAACTTCATAAATTGCTTAAAGAATTACCTATTAACATATCATTTATTAGTGAAAGAATACATTAATTTACTAATCAAAGCCTCGATATTAATTGCTGATTGAGTATATTTAATTTCATCATTATCAACCAAATTTTCTTCTAATGAACCAGGTGTAATAGAAATAAATTTGTTGCCTAGTAATCCATTAGTGGCAACTGCTGCCTGCGAGTCTTTAGGTAATTTTATATCTGGGTCTATTCTAAGAGAGATTAAAGCTAAGAAAGTATTTTTATCTAAATGTAAACTCTCTACTACTCCAATTCTAATTCCTGCTAGCCTAATATCGCTACCTTCCACTATCCCTTCTGCATTTTGAAAAGCTGCCTGCACTAAATAACCGTTATTATCGCCTCTTAGATTGCTCCCTCCTTTGTTGTAGGCAAAACCTAAAAATACCATAGCAATTATTATTACTGTAAAACCTACTATTGTTTCTATAGCGTTGGATTTCATATATATTTTCTTGTATTACTTATTATTAATTTTCTATTGTATGATAACTATTTTAGCATTATTTGCTACTAAATTGTAGGAGATTTTAAAGCTATATTGGCAGTTTTTTGCTTCGGTTCAATAATCATGGCAAAATTTTATCCTTTAGTGACCCATTCATTATTAATTTAAACTAATATTGTCGCGAAACTGATATTACATTAATACCCAAGCTAAAGAATAAAGAATAGTAAACAAAAAAATGATAATAAATATAGAAGGCAAAGCTAATTGGTATTTAGTAACTCTGCCTGGAACGTTTTGCAGTTCCGACTGTTGCGTTATATAAGTTATGTAGTAGATGCCAGAGCTCTTTTCTATCTTTTCTATTAGTTGTTCTAATATTTGCAAATAAAACAAGATACGACGAAGGTTATACGACCAAGTAAGAGCAATTGCTAGACCAATTGCCGCTAGAATGCTTAATAATATCCTTATAATATATCCTTTATTGCTAGCCAGCACTTCTTGAGATAGTCTTTCAATAATAGGTATTGCGCCTATTATGCCAACCAGCAAAGTAATATAATAGTTGTTAATTTGATCTCTTCTATCTTCCTTATGTCGCTTATCTTCAATTAAGATTGTGTAAAGCTGACTTTGCGTAATTAATTCTTCTGCCATTTTCCTCCTTGCTGATAGAATTTAAGACTCAAACATCATAAGAACCTACAGATTAATAATCTTTACTTCCCTCTCACTTTATAAAAAAAATATAATAATAGCATTCTCAAATTGCAACTAAATATTCTATGGCTAAGAAGTTAATTCATTTAAAGGTTGACGAGAGGCGTTTATGAAGTTACTCTTTAAGTTAGATAAGAGGATGTGGCTTATGCCTCTTTATTGGATAGAGAATTTAATATAAGTTAATTCTTAAGGAGGTTACAATGAAAATAGTAGAAGAAATAAAAGATGCAGCACGGAAAACTGCTAACACAGTAGTGGA
>CAZMMN010000034.1:0-10946 GCA_964567405.1 uncultured Rickettsiaceae bacterium
AGCCTCGTAAACCATCTATAAAATTTGATAAATTGCCTGCTCAAATCCTTCCCCTTATGTCAAACTGAGGTTAAATTATTTAAATTACTGTTGTTAACAGTGCCATAATTATAGTGAAGAAAGAGTAAACCAACATATTAAAGGTTATTATGATAAAGGTACTACTTTCCCGCCTCTGATCATCAACCTGGGGGCGCTTGTCTAGGCTATAGCGTTGAATGTTGGGGAAAGGTAGATTAGTAAAAATAACAGGAGAATGTGTCAACCTATTTTACATAATTGTGTTACTTGAAGTATTGACATTGTCATATCTAAGGCTTCTGTGTGTTCAAGCCCTTTCAAACGCACCCCACTCTCAATGTATTTTATACTATTATTACAGATTCTTGCATAAGTTAAAGCGCTAAAGATATTAGCCTACGCGTTGGCATTAGTATGGCTAATTAGGTTCTTTGCTATTTTAGCATCGGAGAGACGTTCGTCAGATTCCGAGTTAAAATACTCTATTACTAGCTGAGTAGTAATAGCAGCAATTTCCCCTTGAATTTCTGAGTAAGCTTGCCTTTTTTGATTATTAATCTCATTTATTGCTTCTGCTTTTTTACTTTCCAGCACGGCTTCTAATTGTTCAGCATGAGAAGCAACTAACATCTTGGTTTCTTTTTGTGCTTGCTGCAAAATTTCTTGTTTTAAAGTACTCAAAGTCCCAAGTTCTCTTTCAACTTGACCTAATAAAAGCTTTGCATCTTGCTTAATGTTTGTCGCTTCATCTATCTTGGCTTTTATTGCCTTAATTTTATTGTCCAGCGAATTTATTACAGCTTTTCTGATTGGTCTATAAGCTAGATATAGAAAAATAATAAAGCAGATAGCAAGCCAAAATTTTTCATCCAAAAAGTGCATCATTTAACCTTTTTATAACATTCCATTAATAACTGTTGATTGGGTTTTTTGTTAGTAATTTTTTCTATAATAAATCCCGCTAAATTAATGCAAATATCACTTCTTTCGGATTGAAAGCTTTTTACCAGCTCTTTGGCTTCTTGATTGCCTTGCTCGGCTGCATGACCTAATTCCTTTTTAAGTTCTGCCATCCTTAAAGATAAAGAAACATTAAGTTGGTTAATAGTTTCTTTCTTTAAGTCTTCTGCCGAGCCCTTAGCGGTTTGAAGCTTAGCGTTATATTCTTCTTTTAACGTTTCCGCTTTTTTAGTTAAGTTACTTGCTTCGTTAATGTTTTCTTCTAGAGCTTCTTCTCTGCTTTTTAGTATTTGTTCGGCAGCAGGAACAACAAAGTTTTTGACCATAAAATATAAACAGCCAAATACCAACGTTAACCAAAAAAGCTGAGAGCTATAAGTAGCAAATTCAAACTGAGGCATATTTAGTTACTCAAGAAAAAAGTAGCAACATTGCGATAACAAATGAGAACAGCCCCATAGCTTCAGCTAGCCCAGCTCCTATAAACGCCATACGTTGCAATTGATCAGTTGCAGAAGGGTTACGAGCAATAGCATTCAGCAAGCCATTAAAAATATTGCCAACGCCTAAGGCTGCGCCAAGCATACCAAACGCCATAAGACCTACTCCAATAAATTTTAGTGATGTTATATCCATATTTTTCTCCTTTTGTTTTAATATTTAAGTTATAATTATTATTTACTTCTCCTTCGCTACTCTGCTTTTTTAATGTAAATTCAAGGCATCATTTAAGTACACACAGGAAAGGATGGTAAATATATATGCTTGAAGTATTGCCACGAAAAATTCAAACCCAATCAAGACAATGATCATTGGGATAGGCAAAAACTTTAAAAACAGCATAAGAGATACTACAAAACCCGCCATAACTTTTAATAAAATATGCCCAGCTACCATATTTGCAGCAAGCCGCAGAGAAAGACTAACCGGACGTGCGAGATACGCAAACAGCTCAATCACTATCATCAATGGCGCTAGCCACCAAGGTGTTCCCGCTGGCAAGAATAAAGAGAAAAAGTGTAAACCATGATTTACTAGCCCTACAATTAATACGAGCAAGAATATCATCATCGCAAGAACAAAAGTCACAGAAATGTGACTAGTTACAGTAAATCCATATGGAAGCATTCCCAACATATTGCAGGCTAAAATAAACAAAAATAAGGTAAAAATTAAAGGTATAAACTTCCGACCTTTTATTCCTACATTTTGTTCTAGCATATTAGTAATTAGCTCGTATAACATCTCCCCGCTAAGTTGCAGCCTTGAAGGGACGATTGTTTTGGCTTTAAAAGCCAAAGAAAAATATAACAGAGTTATAAAAGCCGCAAGTATCATAAATACGCTAGAATTAGTTAAGCTGATATCCAGACCTAATAAGTCAATCTCTAGTATTTTTTTTATTTTAAACTGTTCTAGTGGACTATGCATTATTATTGCTTTTTATTTACAACTTTTTGCCAAATTATCTTAATACTTGCTAACAACCCTATTAAGAGACAAACTATAAAGAATATTGGTTTAGAATCAAACATTTTATCTAAAAAAACGCCTATTATTATTCCTACTGTGCTGCCAGCCACTAATTCAGTAGCTATTAATAACGAACTAATAGCTTGATAGGCTGGCTTTGGCGTGGGGGACGGATTTACTTTATCTGGTTTTAAGCTTTTAATCCGCTCATGCAAATTTTTAAAATCCTTTTTAGTCATTGGTATTATTATCTTGCAGCGCTTTATCTATAGACTTAGATAGCGATTCCATGTTATGGGCTTCGGTAAGCAGTACGCCATTAAAAAAAAGTGACGGAGTTCCTATAAAACCAGGAGAGTTAGCAGCTACCTCTCTATTAGCTATTAATAGCTCTGCAAGATTCTCATCATTTAGGCATCTTGCGTATTGCTCGGGTGTTATCCCAGCAAGTTGTCCTATGTTAGTAAGTATTTCTCTATACTTATTGCTAGTTGCCCAATTATCTTGCTGATACAAAAGGACAGTAATAAGCTTAATAAAATCCTCTTGACTGGAGCTGCAACGCGCTAAAATTGCAGCATCTAAATCCTGTTTATTGGAAATAAATTCCCGTATTACGTATGCAATTTTATTAGTATCAATATACTTTTCTTTAAGCTTAGGAAAAATGTTCTTCTTGTAATAAGCGCAAGAGGGGCAAGTTGGAGACAGATATTCAATCATTACTACTTTCGAATGGATATTGCCCAGCGTCATATCATCTGCTTCTATATTGAGGCTTCTAGGTCTTGACATCCTAACGGAAGGTACTGGGTCTGCAGCAGCTAACTGTACTGACTCGTTATGACGCTGGCAGGCATATAGCTTATTAGTATAGTCATTAATATGTTGTTGCGCGGGAGTAGAGTATTGAGGTTGCTCGGAACATGCGATTGTACATATAAAAATAATTATAACCACCAGTAGGCTGCGCATTACTTATCCTTTTGTTATTTTTTGGATACTAATTATAGCAAAAGCTACGGCAATTGGATAATCATCAGTTAGAGAAAGATCAATTTGCAGCGAGTGTAAATGTGATAGTTTACTACTGTTAATTTCCACAATCGGCTTGCCAAGCTTATTATTTATTATAGTAATATCCCTAAATTGTACAAAACTGCCAATTCCTGTGCCAAAAGCTTTAGATATTGCTTCTTTAGCAGCAAAACGCTTAGCTAAAAATACTGTATGTTTGCTTAGCGGCACTGATGTTAAATATTGCAACTCCAATTCATTTAAAATTTTGCTTTTAAACAGAGTGCCATATTTTGCTAAGATAGCCTCAATTCGCTGAATCTGTACTATATCAGTGCCAATCCCGAGTATCATGAAGGAATTATATCATATGAGGATTAGATAATTATAAATTACTACAAAATAAGTAGCAAATTTTATTTTCACTAGATTTTTTTACTTAGCGCGATTGCTATTCTACAAGCTTTTTTTATTGTGAGCTCAATAAGAGAAGCAAATAATATGTGTTGATTTTTATTGCTTTCTGCTGCAATACCCTTATGCCTTATTTCTTCTGCTTGAAAATTATTTAAGGTGTTTAATAATTCTTGAGGTGGAGGCGTAAGGGTTTTAAGGTAGTCTATCTGCTCTTGATAATGTTGTTCTATTACCTCTTCTACAGCTTGCGTAACTAGCATAGAATATTTTAATCCTAGCAACGAAGAGATATTGCCAAGTGCATATCCTGCTATGTGCCATATTGGAATTAGTGCAGTGGGGCGAAGGTGGCGAGTTGTTAACTCTTTATTGAAATACTCTAGATGTTCTTCTTCATGCTTTAGCATCTCGCTTATTAAGCTAGTGTCTTTACCTCTTTTAGCAAATCTTAATTGACCTTGGTAAATTCTTTTTGCCCCATATTCACCAGCGTGATCTACTCTTAGGATTTCTGCAATTTTATCTGTAGCAGTCTGAAAATTAGGTCTGGGCATCTTCTTGTTTACCGAAACACAAAAAACTAACCAGAAATGCGAAAAGTAGTAAGTTTAAAATAAAATTCCATTCAGCCATAGACAGCCCCACTATCTTTAGCTCTGCCTTAGCGCAGCTGGTTACCGGCATATCATAAAACATCTTTTTAATTTCTGCTACCGATAAGTTCTTAGAAATGCGAATAACGGAGGCGCAAAAACTTGTCTCCTTAAAAATTTTTCTTTCTATTCCGCTATGGTAACCAGACAGCAACACTGCTATAAATAAAATAACACTAATGATAATTAATGGGCGCTTGGTGTTGTATCTTTTGATGATTAAGGCTGTCAATGTTATCTTGACCAATGCTAGGTAAGGAAAGCGTTGATAAGTACATAATGGACAGGGAGCAATATGCATAACATACTCGGTAAAGTAAGCTACCGCTAAAGCAACAAATGAAATAGCCGTTAAAGCTAGATATATTATCTTAAAATTGTTTTTGCTATGCGTAAAATTAACTATAGTAGAAAGATCCATGCCTATTATTTATCATTTTGATTAAAATAATTTAAAATTACTTTACCTAAGAATAAAGAAAAAATCTTAAATAAAATTAAGTTAAAATATGTCAGCAATTTTGGAAGATGCAATTAAATCACAATCTTGGTCTTTTATAGAAGCTAAAAGATTACTAGACAGAGTGCAAGAAAAAAAGCCTACAAAAGGCTACGTATTATTTGAAACAGGATACGGTCCATCGGGATTACCACATATCGGCACCTTTGGAGAAGTGGCAAGAACGGTCATGGTGAAGCAGGCGTTTGAAAAGGTTTCGACAATTCCAACTAAACTAATTTGCTTTTCTGACGATATGGATGGGCTGAGAAAGGTTCCAAGCGATTTGCCAAATCAAGAAATGCTTAAATCACATTTAGGTAAACCTCTAACTTCCATACCCGATCCATTTGGGGAAGAAAAAAGCTACGGACATTACATGAATAAAAAATTATGTTCTTTTTTGGATAGATTCAACTTTGAATATGAATTTTTGAGCAGTACCGAGTGTTATAAAGCAGGAATGTTTGACGAAATGATGATAAAAGTTATAGAAAAATACGACGAGATAATGGCACTTATGCTGCCAACTTTTAGGGAAGAAAGAAAGTCTACCTATTCCCCTTTTATGCCGATTTGCTCAATAACGGGGACGGTATTACAAGTTCCTATAGAAAAAGTTAATCAATCAAGTAAGACCATTACTTACCAAAATGAAAAGGGTGAATTAGTAGAGGTTTTGGTTACTGGTGGTCACTGCAAATTACAGTGGAAGCCCGACTTTGCTATGCGTTGGGCAGCTTTAGCGGTAGATTATGAGATGTATGGCAAAGATCATATGCCAAACGCTAAGTTATATTCGGAAATCTGTCGAATTTTAGGGGGAGCCGAGCCTGTGCAGTTTTTTTATGAATTATTTTTAAATGAGGAAGGCAGCAAGATTTCAAAGTCAAAAGGCAACGGCATCACTATAGATCAGTGGCTACATTATGCTCCACTTGAAAGCTTGGCTTTATTCATGTATCAGTCTCCTTCTAAGGCTAAGAGGCTGCATTTTGATGTGATTCCTAAAAATGTTGACGACTATCTTGTTTTTAATAAGAAATATCATGAAGAGACAGATAATGCTAAAAAATTGTCTAACCCGGTATATCATATCCATAATGGCAAAGTGCCAATAATAGAAACTTATGGGATTAGCTTTGGGCTGTTATTAAACTTGTCGGCTGTTTGCAATCCCGAGGATAAGAACGTTCTTTGGGGTTTTATCAGCAAATACGCCCCTCTAGCAACGCCAACCAGCGCTCCCTATCTCGATAAGTTAACTGAACTTGCCGTGAATTACTATAATGACTTCGTAAAACCAACTAAAAATTACCTACTACCTAATGAAAAACAGCAGCTTATCTTACAACAAATTCTTGATCTATTAATAGATTTATTGCCTAATTTAGAGGAAGAAAAGATTCAAGCCAAACTTTATGATATTGGAATGCAAGCAGGATACGCTAACTTACGCGACTATTTTCAAGAATTATATCAAATACTCCTAGGGCAAATGCAAGGACCTAGGCTTGGCTCTTTTATTAAACTGTTTGGTGTTGAAGAAACTATAAAATTAATCAAACAAAAATTATAAATTATGAAAAAATTTGAATTCCATAAATTAGTACGTAATAAGCTGCCAAGTAGAATGAAAATAGAGGGGATCATCGTCCATAGTCCAACCCTCACCACAGAGGAGTATAGAGCGGAATTAAAGCGTAAACTGCTTGAGGAGTCTCTAGAAGTGCTGGAAGCCCCTTCCTTAAACGAGATGAAAGTTGAGTTAATAGATGTGCTAGAAGTAATTGAGGCGATTATTCAAGAATATAAATTTACTAATGAAGAGATTGAGGATATTAAATTGGAAAAACGCAATACTAATGGGAGTTTTGAGCAAAGCAGCTATATTTCCTATATTGAGGCGCCAACTACCAATCAAATGTTGATTAAATACTTACAAAACAAAAATAGAAAACATACTTTTAACAGCGCTTAATTAATATATTTAAACTTTTATGATTAATTAATAATGTTAATTTATCGACGTTACATAATTAAGATAATATTACCTTATCTAGCGCTTATTACTTTTGCCCTTAGCGGCATAATATGGCTAACGCAGGTAATGAAACTATTATATTTAATTGATAAAGGGATAAGAGTTAGTCATTTCTTAAACGTAGCTTTATTAGTTATTCCTTCTTTACTATTTGTAGTATTACCTTTTGCTACTGTATGCGCGGTTATATATTCTTATCATCAATTAAATGAAGAGAGGCAGCTAATTATTTTAAAAAGTGCTGGGATATCAAACTTCCAGCTTGCTATTCCAGCTTTATTCGTTGGGTGTTTGGCAACCGTGTTATCTTACTGCCTCTCAGTATATCTGCTCCCTTTATCATATAGCAAGCTAAAAACTCAGCTTGAACTGAATAAGAATAATTATGCATTTAGCATAATTAACGAGAAAACTTTTTCTCAATTATCAAAATCTATGGTTATTTACGTTAATAAAAAACTGCCAAATAACGTAGTAAATGGGTTAGTGTTATTTGATAATCGCAATAAAAAGGAAGATACTATCATTTTCGCCGAAATAGGAAAGTTCAAGAGTTACCCCGATCGCGATGTTTTTTACCTGCAGAATGGTGCCAGACAAGCTTATGATTTTAACGGTAATCTGACAAGATTATATTTTAAATTCCTTACCCTAGAATTAACTAATGCTAAGCTACAAAATCAACAACAGCAATTGCTAAATCGCGATATAAATGAATATTATATTGGCGAACTACTAAATCCCGATAATAAACTACCGGCGCCCAGAAAACACAAACTAATTGCTGAAGGACACCAAAGACTAATATGGCCTTTGTATAATACGATACTACCTTTTATAGCTTTAGCTGTTCTGTTGAGCAAAACTTATGGCACCAGGAACAAAACTAATAGATTATTAATAACGATAATTAGCACAGCGCTGCTAACTGGTTTACACTTTAGCTTTCACAATGTTGCTGCTAAAGATGTAACGTTCAGTTGGCTTTGTTATGCCAATTTAATTTGCAGTGTTATTGCGGGGGTTTTTCTATACCTTCATAAAAGATTATAGTTGACGAGTGAGAAATTTTATTTCTGCTTCAACATTAGAACTGGCAAGTATTACGTCCTTAAGCTTATACCCCTTTTTCTCCAATTCATATTCTTGCAGCTCAGTAGAAAAAACACCAAATACTAACATTACCAGCAAGTTAACGAGGGTAATAATTTCACCTGGTAAATGCTTGATCTGTAAAAGCGCAATGAAAACATTAATTATTAGAGAAGCTAGAGCTACTCGCCACATTTTATGATATAACGCCCAAAAACACGTAAAGAGCGTAGCCATAATAGAAAAGCTGTTTTCTATGGAGATAAAAGGTTCGTTTTCGCGCTCAGGATTAACATATATAGAATATATATTCATAGTAAAAACTTGCAATTTGTTTAGTAAATGATTATATCAAATAATAGAAAGAAAAAGCACTCTATTTCATAAGTTATCAGGAGCAGCCAACCCGAGTTCTTTCGACTATTTAAATTTAACATTATAGTTTTTAGTATATACTAATCACATAGCGTTTAAAAGATGATATAAAAAATTTAACTATGCTAAAAGAGCACATGCCTCATTCCTCTAATAGTTTTATTGGAACCACAATACTTTGTTTAAAAAAAGATGAAGAAGTTGTCATTGCAGCTGATGGTCAAGTGTCTTACGGCAATACTATATTAAAGTCTAATACAAGAAAACTAAGAACTATTGCCAGTGGTAAAATAGTAACAGGTTTTGCGGGGTCTACCGCCGATGCTTTAACTTTATTCGAGAGGTTGGAGGAAAAATTAGAAAAATACTCACACCAATTGCTTAGAAGCTGCGTGGAATTGACTAAAGATTGGCGCACCGATAAGTATTTGCGTCGTTTGGAAGCAATGTTGATAGTAGCGGATAGAAAAAATATCTTAATTCTGACGGGTAATGGAGATGTAATAGAACCAGAGGGCAATGTTGCTGCTATTGGCTCTGGCGGACCTTATGCTTTGTCAGCAGCAAGAGCATTAATGTCTATAGAAAATAACTTAACAGCAGAAGAAATTGCTGTGCAAGCTCTACGCATTGCGGCTGATATTTGCGTCTTTTCTAATGACAACATTATTACAGAGAAAGTTATATGAGCAAAAACTCTAAAAAAAACTCGATGGGCTTAACTCCTTCTCAAATAGTGGAAGAGCTGGATAGATTTATTGTCGGGCAAAGCCAAGCAAAAAAAGCAGTGGCTGTAGCTCTTCGCAACCGTTATCGTCGTCGTAATGTAGAAGAAAAATTGCGGCAAGAAATTGTCCCTAAAAATATTTTAATGATTGGTCCTACCGGGGTAGGTAAAACTGAGATAGCAAGAAGACTTGCTAAGCTCTCAGGGTCTCCTTTCATTAAGGTAGAAGCTACCAAGTTTACCGAGGTAGGGTATGTAGGGCGAGACGTAGAGTCCATAATAAGAGACTTAGTAGAAATAGCGGTTAGCAATCAAAAGTTCAATGCCAAAAAGAAAGTGAAAGACAGTGCTGAGGTTAAAACTACCAACCGAATTTTAGATGCCTTAGTGGGAAAATCAGCAACTGCTGAAACCAGAGATAAATTTCGCGATAAACTAGTAAAAAAGGAATTAGAGGATAAGGAGATAGAAATTAACGTCCTTGACTCTCCCTCTAATACAGGGAATTTTGACATTCCAGGAATGCCGGGAGCGGCAATCAGCATTTTAAATATGAGCGATATGTTGGGCAAAGCCTTAGGGGTTAATAGATCAAAAATTAAAAAATTAACAGTAAAGGAAGCAAGAACTATTATTTTGTCTGAAGAAGCAGATAAGCTGATAGACACAGACAAAGTAACTCGGGAAGCATTAGAACTCGTAGAGAATGAAGGAATAGTATTTATTGATGAGATTGATAAAATCACTTCTAGGTCCCAACTGAAAGGAGGAGAAGTTAGCAGAGAAGGAGTACAAAGAGATTTGCTGCCTTTAATTGAAGGCACTAATGTTCATACCAAATATGGAACTGTCGCCACGGATCACATTTTGTTTATTGCTTCCGGGGCTTTTCATGTTTCTAAGCCTTCTGATTTACTTCCAGAATTACAAGGACGCCTCCCTATTAGAGTAGAACTACAGCCTTTAAGTCAAGACGATTTAGTGAAAATTCTTACTGAACCGGAAGCAAACCTAACTAAACAATATATTGCTTTGATAGGAACTGAAGGACCGCGTTTAGAATTTACTGCTGGCGGGGTGGAAAAAGTTGCTAATTATGCGCTTAGCTTCAATTCAGAAGTTGAGGATATTGGCGCCAGAAGATTAGCTACAATCTTAGAAAAGTTATTGGAAGATATTAGTTATAATGCTACGGAAATGGAAAAAGGAAAAATTGTCATTGATGAAGGCTTTGTAGACAAGCAACTATCAAACTTTAGAAAAAATTTAGACTTAGCGAAGTTCATATTATAAAAATGCCTAAAATAATTTTTGTAGTAGAAGAGGAAAAAGAGGTGGTAGTAGAAGCGCCGTTGGGGCTTTCTGTCCTTGAAATCGCTCATCAAAATAATATTGATCTAGAAGGGGCGTGCGAGGGGTCACTCGCTTGCGCTACTTGTCATGTTATTGTAGATGAGAAGTTTTTTGATTTGCTTAAGCCGGCTACTGAGCCAGAAGAGGATATGCTAGATTTAGCCTTTGGGCTGACCTCTACTTCGCGGCTCGGCTGTCAGATTATTATAACTGAAGAGTTAGATGGACTAAAAGTGCGACTTCCATCCGCTACCAGGAACATTAATGTTTGATGGCAAGTGAAAGCTAAAACATTTTCTGCCCGTTAGGCACTTG
>CAZMMN010000035.1:0-10407 GCA_964567405.1 uncultured Rickettsiaceae bacterium
AACTTGCTTATACTGTACCTGCATATTAATTTCATGGATATGGTTTTTTGCCGTCGGTTTTGCTGGTCATAAACTCAATCAAATTGACGAGAACGGTAAAGCGTTAATGTATATTAACAAACTCTCTGCTATAATTATGTGGTTTATTGGTCTGTCGCTAGCCTGGCAAGCATATAACAGCTGGAAAGCATTATGAAAATATTTTGATACTCGTTTTACTTGAAAAAAGGTTACAAATTTATGCCAATAAAAATTCTAATGCCTGCTTTATCGCCTACAATGACTGAAGGCAACTTAGCAAAATGGCTTAAAAAAGAAGGGGATAAAGTTGCGCCAGGGGAAGTTATAGCCGAAATAGAAACTGATAAGGCTACTATGGAAGTCGAGGCAGTAGACGAAGGCACAATAGGAAAAATAATAGTAGCAGAAGGCAGCGAGAACGTGCCGGTAAATGCTCTTATCGCTATCTTACTAGAAGAAGGAGAAGATAAAAGCAGCGTAGATAATTTTATAAATGTTGCTGATCATCTGCCTACCCCTCAATCTCAAACTGCTAACAGCACCGAAGTTACTCATAATACCAGTGACGCTATATCAACTGCTCATAGCATTCAAAGCGATAGAACACTTGCCTCTCCTCTAGCTAAAAAATTAGCACAATTAAATAATATTGACTTAGCTAAAATTAAAGGCAGTGGACCAAATGGCAGAATTATTAAAGCCGATATAATGGGAATGGCAACCGCTAATGAAAGGACAGTAAGCGCTCAGGAGGTTCCTAACGTTGCTAACTCCGCAGCAATTAATTACACAGCGACGCCACACAGCAACATCCGCAAGATAATAGCCAAACGTTTGCTTGAATCTAAACAAACCATTCCGCATTTTTATCTATCTATCGAATGTAACATTGACAAGCTGCTAAACGTACGGCAAGAGATTAACCAATCACTAACAGAGGATAAAAACCGTATCTCTATCAATGATCTTATAATTTTGGCAGTCGCTAAATCTTTAAAAGAGACGCCGGAAGCAAATGCCAGCTGGAATGACAACGCAATTCGCTATTATCATGATATTGACATATCCGTAGCCGTAGCAATAGATGGGGGACTAATTACGCCTGTGCTTAAGAAAGCAGATCAGAAAAATATCACGCAGCTATCTGCCGAGATGAAAGATTTAGTCAAAAGAGCGCGAGAAAATAAGTTGCTGCCCGAAGAATTTCAAGGAGGTGGTTTTAGTGTTTCCAATCTTGGGATGTACGGGATTAAAAATTTCCAAGCTATCATTAACCCGCCGCAAAGCTGTATTCTTGCAGTAGGAGGCAGCTCAAAGCGGGCAGTAGTAATTAATGAGCAACTTAGCATTGCTAACATTCTGGATGTTAGCCTGTCTTGCGACCACCGCGTAGTGGACGGAGTGATTGGCGCTAAATTTTTATCTTCGTTAAAAAAATATATTGAAAAACCATTACTAATAATCGCCAATATTAATTAAGGACTGAATATGAAAAACTACGACGTAGCTATAATAGGCGGCGGACCCGCAGGATATGTGGCAGCAATTAGAGCGGCGCAGCTTGGCAAAAGCGTGGTCTTAGTCGAAAGGGAACATTTAGGCGGCGTGTGCTTGAACTGGGGATGTATTCCAACGAAAGCTCTTCTTAAATCCGCAGAAATTTATAGTCTCGTTAGAGGTAGCAAGCAGCCAATTAAACTTAGCGAAAATGGTAGAAAGGTCGCGCCGCATTGCCGAACAATTAGCAAATGGAGTTAAGTTCTTATTAAAAAAGAACAATGTCACAATCATTGAAGGCAGTGGTTCCTTAGAAAATAATAAGATTGTAAACATAACTACTAGCAGCAATCAAAAAATTCGCATCCACGCTACTAGTGTCATTATTGCCACTGGTGCTAAAGCGCGATCGCTTGATAAATTCATGCCGGATGGCAAACAAATTTGGACGGCGAGAGAAGCAATGACGCCTACTTCCTTGCCAAAATCTCTTATTATAATTGGAGGAGGCAGTATAGGAATTGAGTTTGCTTCTTTTTACAATAATCTGGGAACAGAAGTTACCATCATTGAAGCGCAGGATAGAATATTATCAGTGGAGGATGAAGAAATCTCGGCAATTATTAGTAAAATCTTTACCAAGAAAGGCGTAAAGATTTATACCAGTGCTAATGCGTTGGAATGTGCTAAAGAGCAGGACTATATTCGCGTGCAAATACAGTTAGATAACAAACTCCATTCGCTTACTGCCGAAAAAATATTGGTAGCTGCTGGCATTATTCCTAATACTGCAAACTTAGGACTTGAGAAAACAAACATTAAGACTAATAAAGGCTTTATAGAAACCAATCAATTTATGCAGACAGCGGAACCTAACATTTATGCAATAGGAGACGTAGCAGGCAGCCCATGGCTTGCCCATAAAGCAAGCCATGAAGGAATAATAGCAGCAGAAATAATAGCAGGAATAAAGACTCATCCTATAGTTAAGTTTAATATACCGAGCTGTACTTATTCGTCTCCACAAATAGCTAGCATAGGACTAACCGAGGCTGCAGCAAAAGCAGCGGGATATGAGGTAAGGGTTGGCAGGTTTCCATCTATCGCGAACGGCAAAGCATTAGTGATCAATCAGGAGGAAGGATTAGTCAAAACTGTTTTTGACGCCAAAACAGGCGAGTTACTAGGCGCTCACTTGGTCGGTTCAGAAGTTACCGAATTAATCCACAGCTTCGTAATTGCTAAGAACCTAGAAACTACTCACCAAGAATTAATAAACACTATTTTCCCGCACCCTACCCTTTCGGAAATGCTTCATGAGTCAGTATTACAAGCCTACGACAGAGCTATTCATATTTAGAAGTTAATGGGTACTGAATGCTAATAAATATTAGCCTTTATTCCCCATCACTTCACCAATTCTTTCAAGTTAAAGAATTATACTCCTTCAGATTTGAAAATAACCAAGAAAATATAGCTATTTTTAGCAACCCAGTAGGAATATAGATGATAAAACCACTATACAAGGCTTGTTTAAAGCCTATGAGGCTAGAAAGCCAACCAACTCCTAATGAATAAATTATTAAATGACCAATTAAGCAGCTAAAAAATATGTTAAAAAATTTCCCAGGTATTTTTACTTTACTATTAATAATCCCCATAATTGGAGCCGCTATTAAGAAACCTAATAAATATCCTGCTGTAGCGCCCATCATATAGTTTAAGCCACTATTCATTTTGGAAAACATTGGTAAGCCAACCATACCAGCGGTAAGATAAGTAAGTAAAGTAATAAAACTTAATTTGGGACTGTAAGTTAAGGCAATTAAACTAACCATTACAGTATGAAAAGTTATAGGAACTGGTTTAATCGGAATGGCTATTTGCGCGCTGGCAAATAACGCTAATACCCCAGTAAATACTTTAATTAGACTAACATATCTATGCTCATGAGCTAAATAGTTTGATAAGGTTACACGCATGTTTTTCCTATGCTTTATCTTTGATCTTATGAAGATTCACTTTATAAATTTAACAACTTTAGCTTGCGATGTAAAGCAGAACGTTCCATACCAACAAAAAGTGAAGTTTTAGAGATATTATTATTAAATCTACTTAATTGGGCAGTAAAATACTGTTTTTCAAAAACCTCCCTCGCCTCCCTCAAAGGCATTGACATCATATCTACATGCTTATTAGGCGAGGAAGCAGATATCCCATTATTTAGAATTTCAGGAGGAACCATATTAGGTTTGATTGCCTCATTTTCGCTTGTACTTAGAGGATTCATAATTAATATCCATTCAATAACATTGCGAAGCTGTCTGATGTTGCCTGGCCAGTTATAAGCTTGCAATGCGGCTATAGCTTCGCTAGAGAATTCTCGTTCTTTGAGTCCTGAAGACTTAGACAATTGCTTAACAAAATATTTCACCAGTATCGGAATATCTTCTTTTCTTTCTGCTAGCGGCACTACTCTGATAGGAACTACGTGCAACCGATAATATAAATCCTGTCGGAATTTACCTTGGTTAATCTCAGCTTGTAAGTTTTTAGTAGTAGAGGTAATGATTCTTATATCTAATTTATTATTCTTGCTATTTGTCTGATACTCAAAGCTTTGGTCTTGTAAGAGCTTTAATAATTTTAATTGGGAATTGATAGGCAAATCGCTAACTTCATCAATATATAATGTTCCATTGTTAGCTACCTCCAGCACACTCGGTCGCCTTATTAAACCTGCTTCTCCCGCTTCTGAACCACCAAATAACTCCTGATAAATTTTATCAGGCTGCATACAAGTAGGGCTAAAAATAACAAATGGACTATTAGCCCTTTTTGATTTCTTATGAATTAAGCGTGCTACCAGTTCTTTACCCGTCCCTACTTCACCATGGATCATTACTCTACCCGATGTAGGGGCTACTTTTTCAATATCGGCTTTTAATTTGATAACCGCTGCGGACGTGCCCGCTAATTCTGCTTTATTAATAACTTTAGCTTTTAATTCTAAATTCTCTCGTTTTAATCTTGTTGCTTCACAGGCTCTCTTTAACATGATGATTAGCTTGTCATGCGAAAAAGGCTTTTCTAAATAGTCATAAGCTCCCATTTTAATTGCTGTAACTGCTGTTTCTATAGTGCCATGCCCACTAATAACTATTACTGGCATTAATGGATAGCGTTTTTTTACCATCTCCAGAATGCTTAATCCATCTAAATCGCTATTTTGCAACCAAATATCTAAGATAATTGCGGATGGTATCTTATCTGATATTTCTTTAAATGCTTGGTCACTGTCTGCTGCCGTCCTGCAGGCAAAGCCTTCATCTTTTAAAATATCTGATATTAAAAACCTTATATCTTCCTCATCATCAACGACGAGAATATCTAATTGCATATAACTACCTCTAATCTTTTACTAATTTGATGAAATCACCTCTAGATATATAAGAATTATCTAATTTTATCAGAACAATCAAGTATCAAAAATTAGTAATTTACAGTTTTGTTAGTGATTAAGTGATTAGGGGTAGATTAGATTAATTGTAATTTGTCAACTCTTTTCGTTTGTAAGCGCCGCTATTGTAAACTTGAAGGATGAATCAGAATTTTTTGAAAAGCTTTCTGTATATCCAAAAACTTTATCTTTTCAAAACCTTTTCTAGGAATTATGATTAATCCTACTCTCTTCAAAGATCCCTGAGAAATCTCGGCAATAATTCTAATTATGTGGCGAATACGGCGTTTTATTTTGTTGCGAACTACAGCTTTTCCAAGCTTCTTTCCTACCTTTGCTCCAAGAAAAATAGCTTCGCTGTTAGGATAAAAATTAGTCGGAAGAGTGCTATTATATACTAATAAAAAGTTTTCTGCGTAGCATTTGCGACTCTGCTTGCTAACAAGGTTAAACTCACGCTGATTTTTTAAGGACTGTACGGGCAATTTTTTATGCTGATAATCTCTTGCGTCCTTTTTCTCTGCGGCGTGCTAGTACTTTTCTGCCACCTACGGTAGCCATTCTGGCTCTAAACCCGTGCCTTCTTTTTCTAACAAGATTGCTTGGTTGAAATGTTCGTTTCATAAAAGCGCAAATTTAAAACTTATCTAATGAATAAAATATAACTTATATGAAAATTACTTGTGATTGTCAATTGGATATTGACCTAATCGTTTTTATGCTTTATCTGTGAGAATTATCTTGAGTAGAAGTTATGAGTACTTACCAAATTATTACATTTCTCGGCAGAGCTTTGCACGAAATTTGGAGCTATAGTTTAATCACCTTCTCCGGCAATAGTATTAGAGTTAGCAATATATTTCTAGCTTTGATTTTAGCCTGGGCAGGAATAAGATTTTACAAGCGCTTTACTGCCTTACTCAAAGATTACCTCGCAACCAAAATAAAAAATGACAAGGATGCCGCTAACGCTCTAGAAAAGCTTATATCTTATGGAGCCTTGTGCCTTTATGTAATTACCATACTTGACATTGCAAACGTTCCTCTTAGCACCTTTGCTTTTGTGGGGGGTGCGTTGGCAATAGGCATTGGATTTGGGGTGCAGAACATAGTCAATAATTTTGTTAGCAGCTTAGTTATTATGGTAGAAAGACCCTTAAAAATTGGCGATATTATAGAATCAGACGGGGTAATAGGTAAAGTCACTTCGGTAGGAGCTAGATGCGTTAGTATTACTACTTTTTCAAATGTTGATGTGCTAATACCTAATAGCAAGCTCATGCAAAACACCTTAGTAAATTGGACTTTAAACGATAATAGCATAAAATGTCAGCTAGAAATTATAGTCAATACTGACAATAGCACAAAATTACAGCCATTAACATTTAGTGAGAAGTTAACAGCAAGGCTTAAAGAAGCAGGGACGAATATAAAATTAACTGACCCGAAAATTTACCTAGTTAAAGTGGATAAAAATATGTTAAAATTTATTTTAAGTTTTTCGTGTAGCTTAGAACAACTAGAAAATCTAGAACAAATTAAAAATGCCTTAAATCTTATTTTGCTTGAAGCACTTAAAAAATATGATTTTACTACCGAGTATCTTAAGCTAGTAGAATTAAAGTTTTTAGATAAATGAACCTATATATTTTTGCCGCAATAATCTTAACCTTTGGCGTGTTAGTTGCTGGGCTTGGAATTATGATGTTTGGGGGGAAGTTAAATAAAAAATTTGCTACAAAATTAATGTCTTTGAGAGTAATATTTCAAGCGTGCGCTATTTTTTTCTTAGCGCTTGCCTACTTTTTACAGCGCAAATAATTACAAGATGAGTCATCTGTTATTTTATGAAGATTAATATATTTGGTTTTATAATTGATAGCAGCAATATTTGGCTGTTTATTATTATTGGAGTAAGCCTAATTACCTTTTTATCAACTAAAAAGCATCGTCCTAAGATAATTGGGATTATTATCGGACTTCTAGTATTTTATATAACTATCAAAGGAATTAAAATAGTAATGAGTATGGATAGGTAAGTGGGTTAAATATTTTGCTCACAACACAGAGTAAGTGTAGCTTACTCCTCGCTGCTTTGTTTACGAAACATTTTTCTTTTCCTTCTTTCAGCCTCTTGTTTTTTTCGAACGCGCTTCTCGGATGGAGGCTCATAAAAGCGTGACATTTTCATGGAACGGAACACTAGTTCCCTCTGCATTTTTCTTTTTAAATATCTTATTGCTAACTCACCGTTACCAGC
The DNA here is from genome assembly GCA_964567405.1 of uncultured Rickettsiaceae bacterium. Lineage (GTDB taxonomy): Bacteria > Pseudomonadota > Alphaproteobacteria > Rickettsiales > Rickettsiaceae > CAZMMN01. Next base: position 7,239 of record CAZMMN010000035.1, read on the forward strand.
ATGTACAGCCACTAATATCACTAGCTTTCCTCTTTAAATTTACTTTTAAGCAAAGTTATATTATTATATTAACATTTAATGTCAAGCAAAAAGACCTGCCTAGCCCATGAAAACACCCGATATGCACGATGTTCCCAAAGAGGCGTTAATCAGCGAGTTATCCAAGCTTTTGCGTTATATTGACTGGGGAGATGATATATTGGTAGAAGCAGAGAAGGAATGTAATTTCAAGGAAGGGTATCATGCTGTGCTTTTCCCTGGAGGGGTAGCTGAGATAATAGAATATTTTGAGCAACAACAGGATGAAAAAGCCTTAATGCACTTATCGACCCTAGATCTACCAACCAAAATCAAGGAAAGAATAGCGCTAGCATTATCAATTAGAATAAAACATTTTATTCCTAAATTTGTTCATCGTAAAAATCGTGGTTATTTCCTCATGCCACTGAATACTTTACTCGGCAGCAAAATTGCTTGGCGAACTTGTGATATGATATGGCGCTATGCTGGCGATGATTCTACCGATCATAATCATTATAGTAAAAGAGCGCTATTATTACCGGTGTATATTTCATCAATAACATATTATATTGCCGATGAATCGGAAAATCAGATTAATACCGAGCATTTTATTGCAGACTCACTTGAGAAGGTGACAACTGCCATATTTTACACCAAAAAATTATGTAAGCTGCCAAGTCTTGAAACAATACCATTTATCAGATTATTTTCTTAAAATTCAATATTAAAAATGAAAAAAAAATCTTATCCCGATGTTCAAACTACTGCCGATTTTGCAGCCATCGAAAAGAAAATTTTATCTTACTGGCAGCAAAATAATATTTTCCAAAAAACGATAGATAACAGACCAGCTTTACAAGAGGGAGAGAATAATGAATTTATATTCTACGACGGACCTCCTTTTGCTAACGGTCTTCCCCATTACGGTCATTTATTGACAGGCTTTATTAAAGATACTTACGCGCGCTACCAGACTATGAAAGGAAGACGCGTTGAAAGGCGCTTTGGATGGGACTGTCATGGCTTACCGGCAGAGATGCAAACAGAAAAAGAGTTAAGCATCTCTGGCAGAAACGCAGTCATTAATTTTGGGATTGATAAATTTAATGACAGATGCCGCACCTCTGTTATGCAATTTACTGCGCAATGGGAGCAATATGTGCTAAGGCAAGGCAGGTGGGTGGATTTTGCCAATTCCTATAAAACTATGGATATGAGCTTTATAGAGTCGGTGCTGTGGGCATTTAAAGAGTTGTATAACAAAGGGCTAGTCTATGAAGAAATGAGAGTAATGCCTTATTCCTATGCTTGTGAGACGCCGCTATCTAACTTTGAAACTAGGTTAGATAATTCCTACCGCGAAGTCATCGATAAGGCGGTTACTTGTAGCTTTATTTTACAACCTCCCTATTCTTCTAAACTACCACCTCATTTTGCGGAATATAGAATGCTAGCATGGACTACTACCCCGTGGACGCTGCCTTCTAATCTTGCCCTAGCGGTAGGCGAGAATATTGAGTATGCGTTAGTGCCGCGAGGAAACATCTGCTATATATTAGCTAAATTTGCTCTAAAACATTATGCTAAAGAATTAGCTCTTAGTGAAGAAGAAAAGTTAGAATATATTTTAGGCAAAGATCTAGAAGGACTAACCTACCAACCTTTATTTGATTATTTTGCAGGACACCCCAATAGCTTTCGTGTTTTAATCGGCGATTTTGTCACGGAAGAAAGCGGCACAGGCATAGTTCATATTGCCCCTGGCTTTGGCGAAGACGATCATCTACTCTGTCAAAAAAACGGAATTAAATTAGTTTGCCCCGTAGATAATGCTGGTAAATTTACTGAAGAAATTTACGATTTTCATGAAGTACAAGTATTTGCAGCGAATAATGAACTCATTGCCAAGTTAAAAAAGCAAGGTAACTGGATTAAGACTGAGCAGTATACTCATAACTACCCACATTGCTGGCGCAGCGATACGCCTCTTATATATAAAGCGGTGCCTTCCTGGTATGTAAAAGTTACTGATTTTAAAGACAGGATGGTTGAACTTAATCAGCAAATTAACTGGATACCAGGTTACGTTAAGGATAATTTATTTGGCAAATGGCTGGAGAATGCTCGCGATTGGTCAATAAGCCGTAATCGTTTCTGGGGTACGCCGCTACCAATTTGGCAATCTGATGATCCTCGTTACCCTAGAGTTGATGTATATGGTTCAATTAAAGAATTGGAGAACGATTTTGGCGTAAAAATTACTGATTTACATCGCCCATTTATTGATAGTCTTACTCGCTCTAATCCTGATGACCCTACAGGCAAATCGACCATGCGCCGAGTAGAAGATGTTTTTGATTGCTGGTTTGAGAGCGGTTCAATGCCTTATGGGCAAGTTCATTATCCATTTGAAAATAAAGACTGGTTTGAGAGCCATTTCCCTGCTGATTTTATAGTTGAGTATACCGCTCAAACACGCGGGTGGTTTTATACATTAATGGTACTATCAACTGCTTTATTTGATCGACCGCCTTTTTTGAACTGTATCTGTCACGGAGTAATTCTAGATAATAGTGGGCAGAAATTATCAAAACGCCTAAATAATTATGTCGACCCTTTGCAGCTATTCGATCAGTATGGCTCTGACGCTTTGAGGGTTACAATGCTATCTTCAAATGTAGTAAAGGGAGAGGAGTTGCTACTAGACCAAGATGGAAAAATGGTGTTTGAGACTCTCCGCTTATTTGTAAGACCAATATGGAATGCATATCATTTCTTCACTATGTATGCCAATGCTGATCAAGCGCAGGGAAAATTAATCATGGAAACCGCTGGTAACTTGCATTTACAACAGCTAGATCTTTATATATTAGCCAAGCTCAAGGATGCAGTAAAGGCAATTGAGCAAGCTCTAGACAATTTCGATACTCAGGTAGCTTATAATGCTATTGCAGGCTTTTTTGAGGCGTTAAATAACTGGTATATAAGGAGAAGTAAAAACCGCTTCTGGAAAAGCGACCAAGACTCAGATAAGCAATCTGCTTACGACACCTTATATACTTGTCTAGAAGTAATGAGCCGAGCGATGTCCTGCTTGCTGCCATTCATCAGCGAGGAGATTTACCTTGGTTTGACAGCTAGTTCCTTT
>CAZMMN010000036.1:0-10242 GCA_964567405.1 uncultured Rickettsiaceae bacterium
ATAATCTCTCCCTCATGAATAAAATCTCCTTGCTTGACTGAGATAAAATCTACTTTACCCCTAGCTTTAGCATAGTAAGTGCGGCTTTGTTCATTAAAACATTGACCAATGAAGCTAACCTCTTCGAACAATATCATTTTTTTAGCAGTGGTTGCCTTTACTAAAGTTCTACCTTGCTGTGGGTTAGCATTGACCGAAAGAGCGCCAAATAATATTACTAAGAGAACTAAATTATAAAACATTTATTTAATATAACTTGTTAAAAACTCAAAAAGAGCCTTTATAATCATAAAGGCTCTAAGAAATTGTCAGACAGTTATACACAGATAACTAATAAGAGTAAATATGTCTTTTATTATAATATCGTCTCAACAAAAATCTAACTAGTTGGACAATCCGTAGCTCCAACTCCGCCTCCGAGGAAATCTACTAATTGACCAGCGCTAAAAATAATTCCTACAGCGGCTGCTGTAATAGCTGCTAATCCCCAGTTTACTTTCCCTAAAAACAACCCAATTCCTACGGCAAAGATAGCAATAGTAGCAATACCTTTAGCAATACCTCCGGTTAAATTAGACACTAAACGACATAGTGTGTTTCCTATAACGTCATTTGAACTAGAAGTACTCGTTGCTAAGGCTATATCAGATGATGCAACAATTACACTTATCAAACAAAACATTAACAATAGCTTCCATACTAAATCACTGTTTAACTCTACCGGAACATTAGTTATATTCTTCATTCACGCCTCATTAAGAAATTATTAAACATTAAATTAAATTGCTCAAACATATATTCATAAGGCTACAATACAAAAGTCAGTTAATCAAGAAATTAGTAAGATATAGATTTAAGCAACGCCAAAAATTAATCCAAAACTAGGGCAGCCAGTGCCTTTTTAGCAACAAATTCTATTGCCTAAGCACAAGAGATTTTGCCAAGGCTAGATAGGCTTGCGGAGAAATGTTCTCGCTGCGCATTGAAGGCTCGATACTTGCTGACTCCAGCAAATTATCTACTCCAGAAACTAGCTGTTGAAGGGAAGTCTTAATCATTTTGCGTCGTTGACCAAAAGCCGCCATGGTAATAAGCTCAACATTATGAAAGGTTTGACTATCTAGCCTCTCACCATTGCCTCGGGGAACGAGTCTTACTACTGCCGATTTAACTTTTGGCGCGGGGTAAAAAGCTTGCGGAGAAACATCAAAGCATTTTTTAACTAAACAAGTTAACTGGCAAATAACCGACAATCTGCCATATTCTTTATTATGGGGAGAAGCCAGCAAACGCTCTACTACTTCTTTCTGCAGCATAATCGTTATTCCACTGATTAAATGAGCAGTTTTCAACCAATTAATTAGTAACTTAGTACCAATTTGGTATGGTAAATTCGCAATAATATGTACTTTCTGCCCGGTACTACGAGTAAGTTCTGCTAAGTCAAATTCTAAGGCGTTACCGTGAATTATGCGCAGATTAGGATAGTGACTGCTTATCTCCGCTAGCAATGGCAACAACCTCGTGTCAGTTTCCACCACTGTTAAGAGCTTGGGGGATTTTTTTAGAATTGCTCTAGTAAGCCCTGCTGTTCCTGGTCCAATCTCTAGAGCTACCTCGCTTTCGGCTAATTCACTGGCTCGAACAATTTTATCGCACAAGCTACTATCAAAAATGAAGTTCTGCCCATACTTCTTTAAAGGTACGATACCGTATTTTTTTGCATGCTGAGCAATTGATGGAAGAGCAAGTTCAGTCAAAAAATCATCACTTTATTAACTATAATCAGGCAACATTATTTTGATATAAGCTCGGCGGCGTAACTCTTCAAAAAATCTTTGAGCCTTGCTAGCTAACTTCTTGTTAGATAAAAAGTTAACTACATATTCACTTTCCTGATTGCTCAAAGATTTAATTTCTCTAATGCAAACTATCACTAACTTCAAGTGCTCTGCAGTTTCAAAAATGCCGCTAACTTGGTTAGGGGATAAATCCTTAACAATATTCTGTAACTGAGAATCCATCTGACTTAAATTTTCGTTTATTTCTATAAGAGTGGCAAAATCTTTATACAGATTAAGTTTTATTTCCTTACAGTTGTTACTATTTTTAAGACGTTGTTGCAAGTTTTGCATTTTTTTTCGAGTTGCATCACTTTTATCACGCCCTACCAAAATTTTAGCGGCAACTTTTGCATCGGCTGCATTATTGGCAAAAATAGCAAAGTCGATTTCTTTCTGACTAACCTTGATGGATTTTGATATTTCGGAGAATATACGCATTTTTATTAACTCCACCTTTATTTGCGACTTAAAACTGTCTAAACTTAACGACTTGCTGGCAAGAAATTTCATTAAATGACCTTTAGCCATTTTATTGCGCTTTTCTATGTTGCTAATAGCTTCTTCAATCTCCTGTTCGGAAATTTTACTTTCCGTTTGCTTAATATGCTGCAATAAAAGTTGCTCTTCAATCAGACTGTCTAACGCTACTTTATTGAGCTTCTTTTCAGTATTACCATCTAGGCTTGCAATATTGTTAAGCACTATTATCATTCTCTTGCGAGCTTGAAATTCATGTAAGGTAATTGGGGATTCATTAACTACCGCCAATATTTGTGGCAATTCTGCCAGGGCGATATTGGCAGCAAATAAATAAAAAATGACTAAACTAAAAACTTTCTTCATTAGCGGAACTTTAATTAATTTAAGTTAATTTTGTAATATTCTTGTTAGTACGTTAACTTCTTCGCGAAATTCAATATCGCTTTCACATAATTCTTCTACTTTTTTTATAGCATGCATAACGGTGGTGTGATCTTTTTTACCAAATTTTTTGCCAATATCTGCTAAACTCTTGGGAGTTAAGATTTTAGCAAGATACATAGCAATTTGTCGCGGTCGCGCTATTGACCTAATTCTACGAGGGGATGACATATCCGATATTTTAGTATTATAACGTTCTGCCACTTTTCTTTGGATATCCTCAATAGTAATAATTTTTTCATTAGAACGTAGCAGGTCACGCAAAATATCTTGGGTATTTGCTAGCGTGATTTCGCTGCCTACCAAAGTGGAATGGGCTATAACTTTATTAAGTGCCCCTTCTAATTCACGTACATTAGAGGTAATTTTAGTTGCCAGGAATTCTACTACATTCTGAGGTATTTTAATATTCATCTGCTCTAGCTTAGAAGCAAGGATGCCTAGCCTCAACTCATAGGTAGTGCTATGCACATCAGCAACCAATCCCCAACCTAATCGAGATTTAATTCTAACCTCTATATTATCTAAATCCGAGGGAGAGCGATCACAAGAAATTACCATTTGGCGATTATTATCAATTAGCGCATTAAAAGTATGAAAAAACTCCTCTTGGGTACTGTCTTTGCCACAAATAAACTGAATGTCATCAATCATTAATAAATCTACTGAGCGAAATTTCTCTTTAAACGACATTACATCTTTATTACGCAAGGATTTAATAAACTGATACATAAATTTCTCCGCTGACATGTAAATTACTTTTCTAGTCGGGTTATTGCGTCTTATATACCAGGCGATTGCATGCATTAAGTGGGTCTTGCCTAACCCCACTCCTCCATATAAAAACAAAGGATTAGACTCTGACACCACCGTTTTTGATTCAGCTACTGCTCTAGCAGCCGCATATGCTAATTCATTTGGAGTACCCACTACAAAATTATCAAAAGTAAAACGCAAATCTAAATTAGAAGAAGGATTATCAATACCCTCCCCCATTCTATTAGAGAATAACATATCTTCGCTAGTTCCTTCAATATTCTCTAATTGAGCAACATCCCTAGCCTTAGTAATAATTTCAACTGCTTTAATATTGCTGTCATATTGTTGCCATAGCTTTAATAAAGTCTCCACATAGTTAGAGAGGAGCCAGTCACGAATAAAATTAGTAGGAGCCGAAAGTATTATTATATTGTCAGAGAATTCTAAGAAGCCAATCTTACTGAACCAGCTTTTATAAATCGCCTCGCCATAATATTTAATAATATTCTCTACTACTTTATGCCACAGATCTTTATAATCCATCATTTTGCGCTATTATAGTTTAACGAAGCATTAAGTGCTAACTAACGCATCAATGGCTGTTATCATTAAACCTCTTTTTTTTAAAGCTTTGAGTGCTTGTAGTAAGGATAACATTTTTCTAGCCAAATGGTACGTATCTAATTAATTAATGTAGGTGTTAACTTAGATTTTTAAGGAATAGTATACACGTATTTAGTTAAATCACTTATAGTAGTAGGTATTTAAAACTTGTACTTGATGTTCTTAGGAACCTAAGTTAAATAATATTATTAATAGATAAGTTTTGCAAGATTTTTAAATTTAATGATTAAAAATATAAAACGTACTTTAGTTAAAAAGCTAACTTACCAAAGCAACAAGCGCGGCTGTAGAGAGATGCAAATCATCTTAGGCAGCTTTGCTAATCAATATTTAGAGAAAATGGATTTAGAAAATTTGCAGCATTTTGCCTTACTTCTTCAACAAAATGACTGTGATATTTACAACTGGCTTACTAAGAAAGCCCCAATTCCTGCTAATCTCCACTCGTACGTCATGGATAAATTACTAAGCTCTATATTAATTAACAAGCAATGAATACTCACAAATTGTCTTTTTACGCTAAAAGCGTCTTCATATCGGAGTACGCTAAAGATAAGGGTCATAACATCTTATTATTATCAGCTACTGAAGACGAAGCAATAAAGCTTTTTAAACAAATTTCTTTCCTAACTGGTCATCTTACTGGATTAAAAATATTTTATTTTCCAAGCTCCGACTGTCTGCCATATGATCGCTTATCGCCAGATCCTCAAATCACTTCGGCAAGAGCAAATATATTAAGCCAGCTAGCAATCACCAGCTCTAAGACTCAAAAATTAATTATAACTAATGCAGTTAATTTGCTGATTAAAGAGCCTAGCCCCAAAATCTTGGCAGAAAATAGTTTAAGACTGTATGTCAATTTGAAAATCACTACTGAACAATTAGCAAACTTTTTGGTAAAAAGTGGTTTTCACCGTACCAGCACCGCTGTTAACTGTGGTGAGTTTGCCTTAAAGGGAGAGATTATTGATGTGGTATTAACCGATACGGAAGCCTATAGGATTAATTTCAACTGGCAGCAAATTGAATCGATTAAAAGCTACGACACTTATAGTCAAATATCGCAATTGCCTAGCAACGAACTGATTTTGCACCCTACAGCCGAGGTAATGTTAACTCCTGAGACAATTAATAATTTTACCACTAATTATGTGCATAATTTTGGTCGCAATTTTACTAACGCTCCTGTATATAGAGCAATATTGGAAGGGAAAAAATTTGCTGCTTATGAACAATTGCTGCCTCTATTTTATCAGCAATTAAGCTTACTCAGCGACTATTTGGAGGCGCCCGTCATGATTTACGATAATTTATGCCTACAATCTATCCTAGAATGGGAAAATAGCTGCAAGGATTTTTACCAAGCGCGCCTTCAATCTAACGAAGCAATTTCCACTTCTTTATATCCAGCACTGCCGCCTGAGCAATTATATATCTCTAGCACTAATTTTAAGGAAATATTAGCGCACTCTCCTCACATTCTCCTAGAAAATGATGAAGAGGGAATAACTTACCCGAGGTTGCCTCTTACCTTATCTTTGGCGGTGCCTTTTAATACGTCTTTAAGTGCGGGAAGACTAGAAGTCAAAGCTTTACCAGAGAATAAAAGCGCTTTAAGCCAAATGTTTGAGTTCATAGAAAGCAATAATCATAAAATCCCTTTGGTTTTTTGTCATTCAAAGAGTACGGCAGAGCGTTTTAAAAACATCGTTCAAAATTATAGTTATCGGTATTTTGAGGCAAATAATATCTCTGACGCAAAAATAGGAGTGGTCAATCTTATTCATGTTCCTTTAGATTATGGATTTTGTACTGATCAGTATATTTTTATTGCCGCCCAAGAAATATTAGGACAGCCTCTTAGTCCCATCAAAAAAAATTCACGGCAACGTTTAAAAAATATTTTGGCGGAACTAGACGCCCTTACAGAAGGCGCCCTCGTTACTCATCAAGAACACGGGATAGGTCAATTTCTGGGAGTGGAAACAATAGAAGCTGTAGGCGTTAAGCATGATTGTTTGAAAATTTTATACGCTGGCAACGATAAGTTATATGTGCCCGTAGAAAATATGGAAGTTATCAAAAAATATGGCGATCATGAAGCAGAACTTGATAAACTAGGCAGCAGCAGCTGGCAAAGGCGTAAAGCCAAAGTAAAAAATCGGATTAAAGAAATAGCAGAAAAATTATTAACTGTAGCCGCTCATCGCAAAATGGTTAGCATAGAGCCAATTTTATTTGATGAAGAGGGTTATAGCAAATTTTGCTCTAACTTTCCCCATGTGGAAACGGAAGATCAAATTAAAGCCCTTACTGACATAAAAGAGGATTTTGCTGCGGGCAATTTAATGGATAGGCTAATCTGCGGCGATGTGGGCTTTGGTAAAACTGAGGTAGCAATGCGAGCAGCTTACATGGTTGCCGCATGTAAAAATCATGAACATGCCCAGGTAGCCATTATTGTTCCGACTACAATTTTATGTAAGCAGCATTACTCTCGCTTTTTAGAGAGATTTGCATGCTCTAGAATGAATATAGTGCAACTTTCGCGTTTTGTTACTCCTGCTGAAGCTAAAAAAGCTAAAGAATTAATCAGCAACGGGGGAGCAAAAATAATAATAGGAACGCATGCATTACTTTCTAAGGAAATTGCCTTTAAAAACTTAAAATTATTAATAATAGACGAAGAACAACATTTTGGAGTCAATCAAAAAGAATTGCTTAAGGAACTAAAATCTAATGTGCATATTTTATCTCTTTCAGCAACCCCAATACCTCGTACTTTGCAAATGTCGTTGGTTGGACTGAAAAGTTTAAACCTAATTGCCACCCCTCCTATAGACAGGCTAGCAGTGCGAACTATCATTACTCCATTTGATCCAGCAGTAATCCGAGATGCTTTGCTACGAGAATATTTTCGAGGCGGCAAGAGCTTTTATGTAGTTCCAAGAATAAAAGATATTCCAGATATTGAGAAAACGCTTAAAGAAAACGTTCCTGAGTTAAAGTATAAGATTGCTCATGGACAAATGCACGCTGTTTTAATTGATAAAGTAATGAATGAATTTTATGAAGGAGAAATTGATGTACTGGTTTCCACTACTATAATTGAGTCAGGGATAGATGTTGCTCCTGCTAATACTATTATTATCCATAAAGCTGATCAACTTGGACTTAGCCAGCTATATCAATTAAGAGGCAGAGTAGGACGCAGCAAAGTAAGAGGCTATGCTTATCTCACTTTACAAGCTAATAAGCCAGCTGCCAAAGATGCAAAAAAACGCCTAGAAATAATGCAGATAGCAAGCTCTTTAGGCGCCGGCTTTACTATCGCTAGTCATGACATGGATTTGCGAGGTTTTGGTAATTTGGTCGGTCAAGAACAATCAGGACAGATTAAAGAGGTAGGAGTAGAGCTATATCAAGAAATGCTAGATGAGCAAATAGCTTTACTGCAAAATCAATCTACCAATCATGAGGAAAAAATGCGGGTACCAAGCATTAACTTAGGATTATCCATTTTTATTCCTGAGGGCTACATATCAGATACTACTTTAAGAATCGGGATATATAGAAGGATTAGCAATTTACTTGATGCCACTGATGTAGAAAACTTTCAAGATGAAATAGCAGACCGTTTTGGAACCTTACCGGCAGAATTTAGCAATTTATTGGAAATAGTTAAAATCAAACATACTTGCCAGCAGTTAAATATTGAAAGCCTAGATGCGGGCACTAATGGCTTTGTAGTAAAATTTTATAACAATGCTAACCCTAACCTAATTTTAAACTTTGTCAGCAAAAATCCAACTGCTGCCAAACTTAAGCCGGACAACAAGCTAATCTTTATAAAACAACTAGACCAATTAAATATAATCAATGAAGCTAAGGAGTTTTTTAGCTATTTATCCACTGAGAAGCCAGGCGATTAAATTTTATGTTGAACGACTGGCAGCAGCATGCTTTAAACCCCTTGGCATCTAATTGGGTCTGCGCTTCGGCGGGAACTGGCAAGACTAAAATTTTAACCGACCGTGTTTTACGACTATTACTGACCGGGATCGAGTTTCGTAAAATCCTCTGTCTTACTTTTACCAATGCCGCAGCTAGCGAGATGCAAACGCGTATTAATTTGAAACTTGCTCAATGGGCAAATAGTAATGAGAAAGAACTTTTTAGTAACCTACATAATATCTTGCTTGGTAAAAATCCTAGCAAACAAGAAATGCGCCTTGCTAAAGGCTTGTATGATCAGCTGCTCACTGCCCAAGATAAGATTAATATCCATACTATCCACTCTTTCTGTCATAAAATCTTAAAGCTCTTCCCTATGGAAGCCGGCATTAATCCAAGCTTTCAAATACTTGATGAGATTAGGCAACCAGAAATTATCTTAAAAATCAAAAAACAATTTTACCTCGCAGAAAACGACCAAGAATTATTTAACTTTTTCATTACTAATTTCCATGAGATGATCCTATCAGAACTACAGCAGGAGATTATTGCCCAAAAATCTAAATTTAAAAATTTATTTAGCTCCAATTATAAGTTTGATGAAGGAATAGGAGGTGCTCTTTTTTATCCCGTTTCAGATAGTGATATTCTCTCTTTGATAAAAGCGCACGACTTTAAGCCAATTTTAAATGAGCTGGGCGATGTTAGTTCAGTAGATAACCTCCTCCCATTTTTTCTAACTAAAGAGGGGGAAAAACGCCAGCGCCTAGTTAACAAAAAATTAGCTATCACTTATAAAAATCTAGTCGATGAGCTCTATAATATACAGGAAAAAGTTTATCAATTAGCTGAAAATAAGAAACTCCAACAAATGCTGGAATATTCTAGCTTGCTAAACAAATTAGCAACCAACGTTATTAATAAGTATGAAGCTTATAAAAAGGAGAATAATTTACTAGATTACGATGATCTAATTTATTTTACCAAACTGTTACTTACCGATAACCAAGCCAAAGATTGGGTGCTTTATAGGTTAGATGGGGGCATTGATCACTTACTCGTCGATGAAGCGCAAGATACCAGCTTCGAACAGTGGGAGATTATCAACTCCCTAATTACTGAATTTTACTCCGGCGAAGGAGCCCGAAAAACCAACCGCAGCATTTTCGTAGTAGGAGATGAGAAACAATCTATCTTCAGCTTTCAAGGAGCAAATATAGAATATTTTCAATTAATGAATCAGCAATTAACCGAAAGGATAACTAGCGCTAATAGTCCATTTAATATTATACAGCTTACCTACTCCTATCGCTCCACTCAGGAAATTCTGGACGTAGTGCATCGCACTTTTCAGCATATCCAAAATACTAGCAGCGAGTTGTTTGAAAGCGACAATCCGAAAATCAACTCTTTTAGACAACAACATACAGGCAAAGTTGAATTATGGTCATTAATTAGCAGCAAAAAAACTGAGGACACTTTTTGGCCAATCGCGCCTGAGTTAATCAACGCCTCCCCGCCAGAAAAACAACTAGCTATTAAGATCGCCTCTTTTATTAAAAGCCAGATAGATAATAAAATAATTCTTCCTTCTACGGAGCAACCTGCGAAATATGAAGACTTTATGATCTTGGTAAGAACAAGAGATAAGTTTACCGCGGAAATAATTAGCCAGCTAAAAGCTCATGGACTTGAAGTTAATGGACTTGATCGGATGCTATTAAACCAAAATCTAGCAACGTTAGATATAATTAGCGCCGCTAAGTTTACTCTCTCTCCTTATGATGATTTAAACCTAGCATGCCTACTAAAATCTCCTATTATAGCCTTAACTGAGGAAGAGCTACATTATCTGTGTACCGAGCGCAATAACAAATCAATTTGGCAAAATATTACTGAGTATATAACCAGAAATCTAGAACAAAATACCGCTAGTTCCTCAATTTTGCTTGCCTATCAAAAACTCTCCTGGTTACTGCAAATATATGAAATTTCCCATAGTGGCAATTTTTTTGATATTCTTGTAGACGGTTTAAATTTACGTGAGGTTCTGATCACTGATAATGGACAGGAAAGTGAGGATGCTATTAATTCTTTATTGTCCCTCAGTCATAATTATGCCCGCACCGTTCATTCT